>NZ_JADGMN010000030.1:0-38689 GCF_020662285.1 Clostridioides sp. ES-S-0108-01
ATGTGGTTACAATAGCAGAGAGGATACACCTGTTCCCATTCCGAACACAGAAGTTAAGCTCTCTAGCGCTGATGGTACTTGGTGGGAAACTGCCTGGGAGAGTAGGACGTAGCCACGTAATTTTTTTGAGTAAACTTATTAAAATTAAAAAAAGTTTTGTTTTTTATGTTTAGACCCTATAAAATTGGGACATAATATAATTGTAAAACTTAATATAGCAAAAATAAATTACTCAATCTCCCCCACTTAAAGACCTCTATCCCCCATAGAGGTCTTTTTTATTGTACTTTTGTATTCCAATCATTAAATTTTTCTTTATTGAATTTAAAATAACATTACACTCCCAAATGAAGTTTTATAAAAATAATTAGTCAGAAGATACTTATGGTTTTGAAACACCAATAGATATTTGGTTCTATGAAGCTATGGTGATGCAAAGTGGTGGAGAAATAGCTAATGGTAAAAAAGTAGCATTTAATAGTGTATTATGACCTGTAATGGGAGCAAATCCAAATATAGACTATAATATTGCAGAAATATGGGATCCTAATAGAGAAGATGACCCAAGAGAGATTTTTGAAAAAAGTTCCAGTAAGATTATAATGGATAGCATTTACAACAAACATTGTCATTATATTGATTGGAAGTTAGAACCGAACATGGATTTGTTCGGAGTAAATTGTGCAGTGGATATCATAAAGGAACATAAGCAAGATTTAATGTTAATATATTTGGCTACATTGGATTATACACGACATAATTACGGTTTATTTAATGATGAAGTAAATAAAGCATTGAAAATGAATAATGAATGGCTAGGATGTATAATTCAAGCTACAAAGGATGCTGGTACGTATAAGATACTAATTTTATAATACTTGGAGACCACGGTCATCTTAGAGTTGATAAAGTATTTATTTTCAATGTATAATGGCAATACCACTCATTTATAACATCCGTATTTAATATAATTAAAATGTGGTTTTTCAAAGAACAATTATCACATAGATTAGGGGTTCTTATGAACCCCTTCTCTTTTTTTGCACAAAAAGAGATGACTCAAATTTTTATTTTGAAATCTTCCCAAATATTAAAAAGTATAAAGAGAACTTAATGGTTAATCATATGAATTTTATTTATACAACCTTAGTTCTAGAGATTGCTTTAATATGTTCTAAAAATCTAGTTAGGTAGATAATAGATTGATTTTTAACCCTAAAATAGAACTATGGAGGGGTTTATTATATAAATGAAAAATTACTATTCATCTATTCAGTAAATAAAATATCAGATATAAGACGTATTTCTAAATCAGAAATTTCTATAGTATATTCCTTTTCAATTTCTGCAAAAGAATATTTTATGACTTCAATTTTTCTTTTTTGTTTTTTTAAAAACTCATCAATATCTAACTGCTCATCAACACTTTCTTTTCTAAGTATTCTTTCTACCATGCAACATGTATGTAAATATAGTAAGAAACGTCTATTGTTTGAAAGATTAATATCAAATTTCTCTTCCATCTTATCAACAGCTTTTTCGATTGACTTTAATATTTTTCCTACATCCAATATTGTTAGATTTTCAATTATTTTTTTTATTGAAAAATTAAATACTAAATCCTTTTTTAGTTGCTCTTCATCAATTTCAAAATTACATTTTAATAAACTAATAAATTCATCAATTTCATCTCCAACTATTAATTGATCTAAGCCTATATAATTGACTCCTTCAATCTTAGGATTATTGGTTCCTATAATTGCAATAACTTTGTAGACTTGGAATGGTAGTTCTTTTAATTTATTTTGCTTCAACTTTTTATAGTCATAAGGAATTATTGTAAGTGATTTCTGATATTGTTTTAAACTATTTTCGAGTATTTCTTGTATTTGGATAGCACTTCCCATTCCTGTGTAACAACAAGTCAGTATTGCCTTTTTCTTTTTCTCAGTTGGATAAATTAACTTTCTATTGATATTTACATTGTTTAAAACTTCATTATTAATCTCATTTATATTTTTTTCTTTTATTAATAGACTGCCTACCTCTAAAACCAATGGAGTGGATACATAATCTATAAGCAATAATGGACCTTTTATTTTTTCTTTTAATCTATTACCTAAATCTGATAAAGATCCCATATCTACTAATAAAATCAAACCATTCTCTATGTTATTATTATCAATAAATTCAATAATCTTATTTTCTATATCATCAATTGTTATATCAATTGGCATATCAATAGCTTGAAAAAAATTTTTCTTTAATAACCTATTAGCCACATTTGCCATACTACTAGCTGTAGAATAACCATGAGCTAAGATTATTGCATTTATTCCACTTTTAAATTTCTGCATACTAGTACTATTTAAATAAAATGAAATAACAATTAAATCTTCCTCTAAAAACTCATAGTCTAATTGCTCACTTAAATTTCTTAGCATTAGTTTGGCTAACCATACTGAATTTGCCATATGATTATTTATAAAAGTTATTAACTTTGGTCTAATGCTGTTCCAATCTGGATGATTAATTAAAATTTCATGTTCTTCTTTAAAATATAATAGACTTGCTATTGAGATAATTTTATTACCATCCTGTTTAGTACCATAATTTTCCTCCATAAATTTAAATGTATGTCTTATATTAAATGATAATATAGAAAATAAACTCTGATTTTTAGCATACTCTGTATTAAATACTAAATCATCTAGTAATATATTTACATTGCTCATCATCTTTTTTATGTAGTATTCATATGTTATATTTCCACTTTCTGCAGATTTGAACTCTTCTATAAATTGAAAATATGTAGTAGCAATATTTTTTTCTTCTCTACTACTTATATTCAATAGTTCTGGACATCTATAATCATAACTTCTACATTGATATCTATTCGTAAACTGATAATTAAATGTTTCTTTTATATACTCCTCACAATCAGCAGGTAAATCGGTAATTTTTACCTTAATTAAATCAGTATTTTCTCCTCTTGTATAACTACTACCACAACTATATTTGACAATATTTTTTATCTTTCCTACATTTCCTTCATAATTACTTGAAAGTAGAAATGATATAACTTGACCTGAAACTTTTATAGATTTATTAAGAATCTCACTTTCTTTTAAAAAAAAACTATCTATCAAATTAAGTTTCTCATGCTGAGGTCTCTCTGAAAAGCTAGGTATATTCACTATAACAGGTAATCTCCTTATAAATGTTGGTAAAAAGGTTGATTGTATTGACTCCGTTGTAGCAAAAATTAATCTTACCTTAGCTTTCTTTTTTATGCTATTATCTCCAAAAGGAGAAAATTCACCTGAATCCATAAAAGTAAATAACTTTTCTTGACCTTCATCAGTTAATCTATGAACTTCATCTAAAAATAAAATTCCTCCATCTGCATTTTCAAGTAAACCTTTCTTATCTTTATCAGCACCAGTAAATGAGCCTTTAGCATGTCCAAACAAAATACTTGATAATAATTCTGGATTATGATAATACTGAGCACAATTTAAAGAAATAAATGGTGCTTTTTTAGAAATAAGATTTTCTTGTATGGAATAATCATATATACTTTTTGCTAAATAAGTCTTTCCAGAACCACTAGGTCCTAAAAGCATTATAGGTAATCCATTTTGGGGATATAGTATAGCTGTTTTTATCTGATCAATTTGTTCTTTTAAACTTCCTTTTGCACCAATTACATTATTTAAAGAAGCTTTAGAACTATTACTTTTATTCTCATTAAATAATTCTTCCAATGATTCGTATTCACTTAATTCTACCTTGAAATAAAATTTTGAAAAAACATCTTTATCTAAAAAAATTACTGGATATTCTTTAACTTTTATGACGTTACCACGTTTAACTTCTTTATTTAAATAACTACTTACAGTACTTCTACTTAAATTTATATTATTAGCAATAGAATTTGTAGAATGCAGTTTTATATTATCCTTATCAAAATTTTCAGTAATCTTCTTTAAATAATTAGATAAATATTTTTCCATAGCATCTACACCCTTCCTGTAAATGTTTTTTATTATAGTTTATTTTATAATATTTCACAATTTTTAAAAAGCAAAGAAACTGAATGCTTTCAATTTCTTTGCTAGAGTTTCGTTTAATTCAATATTAGTATTCTAATTTCCACATATATCTTCTCCTAGTTAATGGATGTTGACGTGCTTCTGATAATTCTTCAGCATATACTCTAAACACAGCCGTTAACAACAGAGGATTGAAGTAATCTATTACTGATTTTGAAATTTCAGCTGATAGCCCATAGTCTAATGCATCTACTACAGTTGTTTTTGCATTAAAACGATTTAAAAAAGTTAATGCACGTGAATCTATTGCTCTTGTTCTACCATCATTCATAAATAATATAAATGGCACATCTTTATCCACTATCTCAAATGGTCCATGAAAGAATTCCCCTGAATGAAACGTTCCTGAGTTAACCCATTGCATTTCCATCATTAAACAAATTGATGTAGAGTAAGCAACTTCAAGTGTAGCTCCACTACTCATTACGTATATAACTGGTGCATCTTTATATTCTTCTGCAAATTTTTTAGCATATAATCTAGCTGAAATAGCAGCTTTATCTGCTAAATCATAAATCTTATCAAACCCATCTTTCATTACTTCATAATTATCATATCCCTCAAATTGTTGTAATATCTCCATTGCTAATTCTAAAGCAAATCCCATTTTTTCTATTTTTGCACCATAACTTTCAGCAAATCTATGGTATATCACATATTCTGCATCCTTAGTCAATGGTGATTCTACTGAATGAGTTAACGTTATAACATGAGCCCCTAATTTTTTTGCTCTCTCATTAGCTTTTACAGTTTCTGGAGTTGTTCCACCTAATGATGCTGATATAACAATTGTTGTTTCATCTACAGCTTCTGGAGTAGCATAGTTAAATTCATTTGCAGTATAATGGCTTATACGTATTTTTTTTGAATTGCCATCTAAGAAATATTTTGCTGGATATAATTCTGCTTTAGAAGCTCCACATCCTACAAAAACTACACTTTTAATTTCACTTTGCTTTACCTTGATGTCCTCAATAATTTGTTTTGGTGTCATATTAGTAATCATTTTTAAATCCTCCTGTTTTTATAAAACTTATACATATTTATTAAATTTATTTTCAATTCCATTTGGAATCTTTAGCTTTTAAGCAAATATGCCTAGAGCACTAAATAATAATCCGCTAGCTATGCATATTGTAAGCATCCATCCTGTTTTAACTTTTTTCCTTAATAGCCAATACATAAGAAAAGTTATCCCTAATGGAATAATTTGTGGTACAATTCCATCTAAAACATCTTGTAATATAAATTTATTAAAAGTTATTGGAGTAGTAATTCCTATCATACTTGCCATCATTGAGCCAATAACCATCAACCCAACTATCGAACAAACATACATTACTTTCTCCATAAGTCCTTCATTATATAATTTTGATAAATATTTATTTCCCATTAAATAACCAATTTTGCCACCATAGTATGTTACAAAATAAGATGGTATAAAAGATATTAAAATTGCTAATATTGGTCCTGCTATACTTCCTTGCTGAGCAAGATTTATTCCCAGACCAAATGCTAAGATACGAATAGTACCTTGAAAAAATGAATCGCCAACGCCTGATAAAGGTCCCATTAATGAGGTTTTCATTGCATTTATAGATTCTGGATCAATATTTTCTCTATGTTCATAATATTGTTCTTCCATTGCAGCACTCAAACCTAACACAAATGCACTTGTTTGAGGTGTACAATTATAAAATCTCAAATGTCTTTTATATGCATCTTTTTTAAGTTCAGCATCTTTAGGATCTTTATAGATTTCATCAAGAATAGGTGAAATACCATATAAAAATCCCATGTTCATTTGTCTTTCATAATTCCAAGATGCTTGAATACTCCATGAACGCCAAAAGAATTTTCTATACTTCCAAGCATTTTTATCTTTTTCTCTTTTAAAAATTTTTTTGCTTTCCATTTCTATTCCTCCTTCTTTTGAGATTTATAGCGTATCAAAATCATTAATGCTATCTAATTCATCTACTGATTGATTTTCTTTTTTAAACTTAAATTCAGCTAATATGAAGGATAATGTACAAGCAAATATTGCTATACCTGTTACACTTAACCCTGAGTATGCGGTGATAAAGAATCCAATCAATAAGAAAGGTAACATTTTACCTGAAAGCATTGTACTTAGTAATAAAGCAAAACCATAAGCAGGTAATATTTTACTTGCAAGTGTTAAACCGTTTGTTAACCATCCTGGAATATTGTCTACGATACTTTTTACTAAATCTGTTCCAAAATATATAGCTAAAAAAATAGGTAAAAAGTACATAAATGAATATAAAATCGGCCCCCAAATGATATGAACTCTACATGCATTTTTATATTCGCCTTTTTCTATAAAATAATCTGATGTATGAGTCATTTTTGAAAGTATAGTTCTAATTAGTATTGCGAGCATCTGACCAAATACAGCAATTGGAATTGCAATTGTTAATGCTGTTTCAGCATCTGAATTAGAAAGTATGGCAAATGCTGTTGCTATTATTGATCCCATATTCATATCAGGCGGTGCAGCTGCTCCTATATTTACTATACCAAGTGACATTAATTCAAGAGAAGCACCTACCATCAACCCTTTTTCCATATCACCTAGAACTATACCTACTAAAGTACTCACAATAAGAGGTCTCTCAAAATTTAAACGGCCTAATAATCTAGAGTCCAGAATACAAAACACACCTATAAGACCTAGTAATATTGATTGAAATAACATATTTTAACCTCCTTATATATAAATTTAAATTTTAGATGTTAAATCTTCTGATTTAGAAGTTGGTACCTGTTGCATATATAGCTTAATTCCCATTTCTTTAAGCTTTATTGAATCGTTTAATTCTTCTTCATTTAAAAAAATTGCATTACTATATTGAGTTGAGTTTTCCTTCTTAGCAATTCCTCCATAATTTATTTCTTTAATATTGGGATATTCCTCACAAAATTTACGTATTGATTTAGTACTACCAAATACTAACATTATATTTTCATTTAATTGTTCTATCTTTTTCATCTTAAAAAGTGCATCTTTAACTGTAAAAATATTCAACTTTACACCTGAAGGTTTAGATAAGTTTAAAGATATTTTCTTTAATTCATCTGTTGCTGAAAAATCATCAATTATAATTATTCTTGAAATACTCAAGCTCTTTGTCCATGAAAAAACTACTTGTCCATGTAATAGGCGATGGTCAATTCTAACTAATTTAATCATAAATCCTCATCCTTTCCACTGATTGATTCTCTAATTAATTCGTTGCAATAAACGATTGATTGCTGACTATCTTTAATAAATTCTTTTAATAATTCTATAGAAATTTCATTACATATTGCTATAGAGATAACTAATGGTAGATTAATTCCAGAAATTATATGTATCTTTGGATAATCCTTAAGTAAAGACATCATTTCATTATTTACGCTTCCCCCTAAAATATCTGTTAATATAAAAATTTCCTTTGTTTCATAATTTTCTTTGATAACTTTTTCAATTAATACTTTTATATTTTCTTCCTCATCTCTATACGAAGAAAAAGCTTTAACTGATTCTGCATTCCCTATAATCATCTCTAGAGCATTTTTTATTCCTTTTGCCATGCTTCCATGACTTGCTAAAATAATTTGATTCACATTTTTACCTCCCTTCTTATCTATACAATTATTTATAGCAATCTACATGCCAAATTTTTAATTGTCTGATGCAATACAGACAAATTCAACGTTTCTAGAAAATGAACTTTATTAAATCAACACTTATTTATTTAATATTAACAGTGTTGAATATAACTGTTGAATTTTTAGGTAAAACCATGTAACCATAAAACTGATAGGCTAAATAAATTTAAGAATCCTGTGTCAATTTAAAATGAGATGAGAGCAAAGCAGAAGAACTAAATTATTATCTGTGATATTAATGGCTGTTAATCACAAAACTTTGCTCTTAACAGAAGGGGATGTCTTAAAATAAACATTTGATTAGAAAAAATCAATTTCGAGATAACTTCTTTTTTATATTTTAGATTTAAGTAAAATTTAAATGGGTAAAATATTTAAAATAACTTAAACAATTTTATAAAGGTATGATATAATAATACATGTTAGGAACTAATGTTCGAAAAAAGGAGTGATATAATGGATTTTAAAATAAAATCAGACTTCAAACCTACAGGTGACCAACCAGAAGCTATTAAATCAATAGTGGATTCTATAAATAGAAACGAGAAATTTTCAACTTTATTAGGAGTAACGGGTTCAGGAAAAACATTCACAATGGCAAATATCATTCAGCAAGTTAAGAAACCTACCCTAATAATGGCTCATAATAAGACACTAGCGGCACAGCTTTACAGTGAGTTTAAAGAATTTTTCCCAGACAATGCAGTTGAATATTTTGTAAGTTACTATGATTACTATCAACCAGAAGCATATGTAGCTCACAGTGACACTTATATAGAGAAAGATGCAAGTATAAATGACGAAATAGATAAGCTTCGACATTCTGCTACAGCATCTATTTTAGAGAGAAGAGATACTATAATAATATCTTCTGTATCTTGTATATATGGGCTTGGTGACCCAAAAGACTATAAAGAACTTATGTTATCTATAAGACCAGGTATGCAAAGAGACAGAGATGATGTAATAAAAAGGTTAATAGAGATACAATACGAAAGAAATGACATAAATTTTACAAGAGGTACTTTTAGAGTTAGAGGAGATATACTAGAGATATTCCCAGCTAGTAATGATGAAAAAGCAATAAGAATAGAGTTTTTTGGAGATGAAGTAGATAGGATAACGGAGATTGATTATGTAACAGGAAAGATTGTTGGTACTAGAAATCATGTTGTTATATTCCCAGCATCTCACTATGTAACAACTCCAGAAAGAATTGAAAAGGCGATTGTAGAAATAGAAGATGAACTTCAAGAACAAATTAAATTTTTCAAGGAGAATGATAGACTCTTAGAAGCACAAAGAATTGAGCAAAGAACTAAGTACGATATAGAGATGCTAAAAGAAATAGGGTTTTGTCAGGGAATAGAGAACTATTCAAGACATATTACAGGAAGGTCAGAAGGAGAAAGACCATATACCTTAATGGACTTCTTTCCAGATGATTATTTAATAATTGTAGACGAGGCACACGTTACTATACCACAAGTAAGAGGTATGTATGCAGGAGATAGGTCTAGAAAGACATCACTTATAGAGAATGGTTTTAGATTACCTTCTGCACTTGACAATAGACCATTAAATTTTCAAGAATTTGAAGGAAATATAAATCAGATGTTGTTTGTAAGTGCTACACCAGGACCTTATGAAATCCAACATTCAGAGACTATAGCAGAACAGATAATAAGACCAACTGGGCTTTTAGATCCAATTGTAGAAGTAAGACCTATCAATAATCAAATAGATGATTTAGTAGGAGAAATAACTAAAACTATAGAAAAAAATGAAAGAGTACTTATAACCACTTTAACTAAAAAAATGAGTGAGGACTTGACTAATTATCTTAAAGAGATAGGAATAAAAGTTAAATATTTGCATTCAGATATAGTTACACTAGAAAGAACAGAAATAATAAGAGATTTAAGACTAGGAAAATTTGATGTACTTGTAGGAATAAATTTACTTAGAGAAGGGTTAGATATACCAGAAGTTTCACTGATAGCAATTTTAGATGCGGATAAAGAAGGTTTCTTACGTTCCGAAACAGCGTTAATACAGACTATTGGACGTGCTGCTAGAAATGAAAATGGAAGAGTAATCATGTATGCAGACAGAATAACTGACTCAATGCAAAATGCTATTGATGAAACAAAGAGAAGAAGAGATATACAAAATTTATATAATGAAGAGCATAATATCACTCCTAAGACTATACAGAAAAATATAAGAGATAGTATAGAAGCTACTAAGGTGGCAGAGGAAGAAGTTGTATATGGAATATCTGACACAGATGATAAAGATGAAATAAGAGATAATATAGAAAAATTAAAATCAGAGATGATGGAGGCTGCTCAAAATTTACAATTTGAGAGAGCAGCAGAACTTAGAGATAAAATAAAACAATTAGAAGAAAAATTGGAAAAATAGAAAGGTAAAAACAACGTTATGGAAGATAAAATTATAATAAGAGGAGCAAAAGAGCATAATTTAAAAAATATAGATTTAGAACTACCAAGAGATAAATTTATTGTTTTTACAGGGTTATCAGGTTCTGGGAAGTCTTCTTTGGCATTCGATACAATATATGCAGAAGGTCAAAGAAGATATGTAGAGAGTTTATCTGCTTATGCTAGACAATTTTTAGGTCAAATGGAGAAGCCAAATGTAGAATATATTGAAGGTTTATCACCAGCTATCTCAATTGACCAGAAGACTACATCAAAAAATCCACGTTCTACTGTTGGAACAGTAACAGAAATATATGACTATCTAAGACTATTATTTGCAAGAGTAGGAGATGTGTATTGTCCTACATGTGGTGAAAAAATAAGTCAAATGACTATTCAAGAAATAGTTGATAAGATGCTAGACTTTCCAGATAGAACGAAGTTACAAATACTTTCACCAATTATTAGAGGGCAAAAAGGTACACATAAAAAAGTCTTAGATAGTATCAAAAAAGAAGGATTTGTAAGAGTTAGGGTTGATGGTGAAAACTATGAAGTCAGTGATGATATAGCTCTAAATAAAAACCAAAAACATAATATAGAGGTTGTAGTAGACAGGATAGTAATTAAAGATGGAATTGAATCTAGATTAGCAGACTCAATTGAGACTGCAGTTAAGCTATCTGATGGTCTTGTAATAGCTCAAATAATAGATGGAGAGGAAATTCTTTTTTCAACTAAATTTGCATGCCCAGAACATGGAATTGGTATAGAAGAATTATCTCCAAGAATGTTTTCATTTAATGCTCCTTTTGGTGCTTGTGATGTTTGTAATGGTCTTGGGGAAAGTAAGGAAGTTGACCCAGAATTGGTTGTACCAAATAAAGATTTATCAATAAAACAAGGTGCAGTGGCTGCATGGGGGTCAACAGGTGTTAATGATGATACTTATTATAGTAAAATGATAAAAAGCTTAGCAGAACACTTTAATGTATCTTTGACAACTCCATTTAAAGATTTACCAGAGGATTTTGTTGAGGAATTACTTTATGGTAAAGACAATATAATTGTAGAGTTTACTTATGAATCAAAATTTGGAGGAACTAGAAATTATAAGTCATATTTTGAAGGAGTAGTAGTAAACTTAGAGAGAAGATATAGAGAAACCAACTCAGAGTACATGAGAGATAAGATTGAAGAATATATGGCAGAAAGACCATGTCCAAAATGTAAAGGAATGAGACTTAAAAAGGAAGTTTTATCTGTTTTGGTTGACGGGAAAAACATAATGGAAGTTACAAACTTATCTGTAAATGAATTGATTGACTTTATGGAAAATATAAACCTTACAGAAAAACAAAGATTTATAGCTCATGAGATTATAAAAGAGATAAAAGGAAGAGCTATGTTTTTAAGAGACGTAGGTCTTGATTATTTAAATTTATCAAGAAAAGCTGGAACTTTATCAGGAGGAGAAGCACAACGTATAAGATTAGCAACTCAAATAGGTTCTGCATTAGTTGGAGTTTTATATGTACTTGATGAGCCAAGTATAGGTCTTCATCAAAGAGATAATGATAGGCTTATAGCTACTCTTAGACATCTAACCGATTTGGGAAATACTTTAATCGTTGTAGAGCATGATGAAGATACAATGAGAGAAGCTGACTATGTTTTAGATATTGGTCCAGGTGCAGGCATACATGGCGGTGAGATAGTTGCGCAGGGTACTTTGGATGAAATAATTGAAAATGAAAACTCAATAACAGGTCAGTATCTAAGTGGTAGAAAACAAATATTGCTTCCAGAGACTACTAGGGAAGGAAATGGAAATTTTATAGAAGTAGTTAAAGCATCAGAAAATAATTTAAAAAATATAGATGTAAAATTCCCATTAGGTAAATTTACATGTATAACAGGTGTTTCAGGTTCTGGAAAAAGTACATTGATAAACGACATACTTTATAAAGGTGTTGCAAGTAAAGTAAATAGGTTTAAACAAAGAGCAGGTAAACATAAGGAAATAAAAGGAATCGAAAATATAGATAAGGTTATAAATATAGACCAAAGCCCAATTGGAAGAACACCTCGTTCAAATCCTGCCACTTATACAGGCGTATTTGACTTTATAAGAGATATTTTTGCAGCTACTAATGAAGCTAAAGCAAGAGGTTATAAAAAAGGAAGATTTAGTTTCAATGTAAAAGGTGGTAGATGCGAAGCTTGTAAGGGTGATGGAATAATAAAAATAGAAATGCACTTCTTACCAGATGTATATGTTCCTTGTGAAATTTGTAAAGGTGAAAGATATAATAGAGAAACATTGCAAGTAAAATACAAAGATAAAACTATATCTGATATACTGGATATGAATGTGGAAGAAGCTGTTGAGTTTTTTGAAAATATACCGAATATAAAAAGAAAACTAGAGACTTTAATGGATGTAGGACTTTCGTATATCAAATTAGGACAGCCTTCAACTCAATTATCAGGAGGGGAAGCACAACGTATAAAATTAGCTGCTGAACTTAGTAAAAGACCAACAGGAAAGACTTTATATATATTAGATGAACCTACTACTGGACTTCATATGGCAGATGTAGATAAGCTAATCCAAGTATTACAAAGATTAGCAGATACAGGAAATACAATTATAGTTATAGAGCATAATCTAGATGTTATAAAGACTTGTGATTATGTAATAGACTTAGGACCAGAAGGTGGAGATAAAGGTGGAACTATAGTTGCAACTGGAACTCCAAAAGAAGTATCTAGAGTTGAGGGTTCTTATACAGGTCAATTCTTAAAGAAATATTTTTCTTAAATTATATAAATTGTGAAAAATTTTAGAGATATATAAGCTAAGTTGCTCTGTTATAAGTAAATTAGTCAAATACAAGTTGTAAATAGTAATCCAAAGTAAAGTCCATATTACTCTTCATGGTTAAAAGTGTTTTTAAATCAATTATAGAAGGGAATATGGGCTTTAACTTGTCTAAAGTGCTGGAAATTGTATAACTTTTTAAATTTCATATTTTAGGGTATAATTTTAGTATAAAATTTAATGTTTTGGAGGGCGAGATGTTTGATATACAAGAGCATTTAAAAAAATTACCTTCTGAGCCCGGAGTATATTTAATGAAAGACAAATACGACCATATAATATATGTGGGAAAAGCCATATCTCTAAAAAATAGGGTAAGGCAGTATTTTCAATCTTCAAAAAACCATACATCTAAAGTAAAATCTATGGTTAAGAATATATATAAGTTTGAGTATATTATAACGGATTCAGAATTAGAGGCATTAATACTTGAATGTAATTTAATAAAAAGATACAGACCAAAGTATAATGTAGTGCTTAGAGATGATAAAACTTATCCATATATAAAAGTAACTACGAATGAAGATTATCCAAGAATCTTAAAAGTTAGAAGAGTTCTTAAAGATAAGGCAAAGTATTTTGGTCCATATACCAATATAACTGCTGTGAATGATACTTTGGAACTTATAAGTAGTACGTATCCAATAAGAAGCTGTAAAATAGATATAGATAAAGCAATAAAGAATAAGACAAGACCTTGTTTAAATCTACACATAAATAAATGTTTAGGACCTTGTACAGGAAATGTTTCTAAAGAAGAGTATGGAAAAATGATAGAAGAGATTATAATGTGTCTATCTGGTAAAGAAGAAAAATTGATGGAGCTTTTAAAGGAAAAAATGAATGAGAGTTCTATGAATTTTAGGTTTGAAGAAGCTGCTGTATATAGAGATAAAATAAAGAGCCTTGAAGAGATGATACAGAAACAAAAAATAGATGCTAATGTAAGTGACTTGAACCAAGATATAGTTGCAATGGCAAGAGCCCATAATGAAGCCTGTGTACAAGTCTTTTTTATAAGAAATGGTAAGATTGTAGGTAGAGAACATTTTATATTAGAAGGGGTAATGGATAGTCCAAGAGCTTCTATATTAGGTTCATTTGTAAAACAATTTTACAATGAGCAAGAATATATACCCAAAGAATTAATTATAGAAGATGAGATAGAAGATAGTTCTATATTAGAGGAATGGTTGTCATCCAAAAAGGGTCAAAAAGTAACGATAAGAGTTCCACAAAAAGGAGAAAAGAAAAGCTTAGTTGAAATGGTCAGAAAAAATGCTGTAGAGTATCTTGAAAAGTTTTCTGATATGAACAAAAGAAAATACGAAAAAAGCATTGGTGCATTAGAAGAATTAAAAAAATTATTAAATTTGGAAAAGTTGCCAATAAGAATAGAGGCTTTTGATATATCAAATATACAAGGTGTAGATTCAATTGGTTCTATGGTAGTATATACAAATGCTAAGAAGGACAAAAAAGAATATAGGAGATATAAAATAAAAACAGTTATTGGACCTAATGATTATGATTCTATGGCTGAAATTGTAGATAGAAGATTGAAGCATGGGAATTTACCTGATTTGATATTATTAGATGGTGGAAAGGGACAGGTTAGTGCAGTAAAAAAAGTATTAGAACTTAATGATATAGATATACCTCTTTGGGGAATGTACAAAGACGATAAACATAGAACTAAAGGATTGATATGTAAAGAAAAAGAAATAGAGCTAGATAAAACAACTAATTTATATAGATTTATTGCTAGTATACAAGAAGAAGTTCATAATTATGCAATAACATATCATAGAAGTTTAAGAAATAAAGCTTTGACAAAATCTATCTTAGATGATATACAGGGAATAGGTGAAAAAAGAAAGAAATCATTACTAAATCACTTTAAAGACGTAGATGTTATAAAAAAAGCTACTATGGAAGAACTTTTAGAAGTAGATGGAATGAATAAAAGCACTGCAGAGAATGTTTATAATTTTTTTAGAAAGGAAGAAAATTAATGGAAACTAGCAATAAGGTGTCAATAAGAGATATAATAAAAGAGTTGAAGTTAAAAGTAGTATACATGCCCGATGATGTAGATTATTATGTTTACTCACAAGATATAAATAGACCAGGATTACAGTTTGCAGGATATTTTGATTATTTTGCGTATGAAAGGATACAAATAGTTGGAAAGACAGAATATAATTTTTTTGGATTAATGGATAATCATATTCGAGAAGAAGTACTAGATAGATTTTTCTCATATGAAATACCAGCTTTAATAATTTCTAGAGATTTGGAAATCAAGCCCGATGTAATTGAAAAAGCTAAAAAATATAAAAGAATACTTTTGAGTACAAACAGAAATACCACTAGACTTATAAATAGACTGTCAAATTATTTGGATAATAAGTTAGCACCACATACAACAATTCACGGGGTGCTAGTAGATATTTATGGTATAGGTGTACTGATAAAAGGTGAAAGTAGTATAGGAAAGTCAGAAACAGCGTTAGAATTGATTCAAAGAGGCAATAGATTAGTTGCAGATGATGCTGTAGAAATAAGAAAACTAGACGAAAGTATGCTTATGGGTCAGTCACCTGAATTGATAAGACATTTTCTTGAGATAAGAGGAATAGGAATAATAGATGTTAGAAGTCTGTATGGAGTAGGGGCAATTAAAAATTCTAAAATGATAGATTTAGTAGTCCATCTAGAAGCTTGGGATGAGACTAAGTACTATGATAGACTTGGGCTTGATAAAGAATATGAGGAAATACTTGGTGTTAATGTAGAGAAATTGGTTGTACCTGTTAAACCTGGAAGAAATACTGCTATGATATTAGAAGTAGCAGCAATGAATTTTAGACAAAGAGGAATGGGGTATGATGCAGCTCAAGAGTTTACTAAAAAATTATCAAAATTAATTGATACTAAGTAGCACAGAATAATATTAAAATTAAATTGTATATAATATTTATTAATAATATATCATCATATAAGGACAATTTAAAATAATAGATTAAAATTATACTAGATTAATTTTATATTTGAATTTTATTATATAATAAGAAAGTTGGAATTTTTTATGGGAATAGATTATTTTAGTAAACTTTTAGAAAGTACTACTGAAAAAGAATTGCTCTTAAGTAAAAAGTCAAATAATATAAGCACAGCAAGACTAATCTCTTTTTTGATAGTGATAGCAGGATTTGCTATTGGATTTTATAATAAAAATATAGTGGGTATTTTTGTTGGAGTTATAGCAATTATATTATTTATATCACTCTTAGTTATTCATAATAAAGTAAAAGAAGAAGAAATGTATTTTAAAAGTAAGAGTGAAATAATAGACAAGTATATCAAACGATTTGGAGATGGATGGAAAGAGTTTAAACTAGATGGCAAAGAATATTTAAAAGATGATAATTCACAAGCAAAAGACTTGGATTTATTTGGAAGAGCTTCATTGTATCAATATATCTGTGTGGCTAATACATCTTATGGTAAGAAGTCTTTGGCTAAGTCATTGTGGAATGAAAATCCAGACGAAAAGATAATATCAGAGAGACAAATGGCGATAAAAGAACTTTTATCAAAAGATGAGTTTTCTATTCATATTCAAACACTGAGTAATATAATTGGTAAGGAGCAAAAAAATAACTCTGATGGGAGTATAGAAACATTTATAGAGTATGGAGAAAATAAAAATGTATATATACCCAAATGGATGCATATTTTTACTTGGGGTCTACCTACTGCTACAATCTTATCTTTTATATTCTTTGCGTTAGGTTTTTTACCTATTTTACCTGTTTTTTTACTTTTTATAATCCAGTTGGGATTTAGTGGTTTTGGACATCCAAGACTTATGCAAACTCTTTCTCCATTATTTTCATTTAGTAGAAGTATACAAGTATATGAGAAAATGTTTGAGGTTTTAGAAAAAGAGACGTTTGAGAGCGCTTATCTAAAAGAATTGCAAGAGAAGCTTTCTAAGGGAAGTGGAGTTTCAAAAGGTGTTAAACAATTGAATTCAATAGGAAATGCTGTAAATCTAAGATATAATCAGATAATATATATAATTGCTTGTAGTGCTTTAATGTGGAACTATCATTGTGCAGAAGCTCTGGAACGATGGAAAGGTATATATGGAAATCAAATTAGAGGCTGGCTTGAATCTATTGGGGAATTTGAAGCTCTAATAAGTTTAACAGTTATTGCCAATGTAAAGGAAAATACATGTTTTCCAGTAATAAAATATGAAGATACTCCAAGATTGAAAGTGGAAGAAGTATACCATCCACTAATCGCAGAAAAAAGTGTCATAGCAAATTCAATACAGTTAAATTCTCAGACATGCATTATTACAGGGTCAAATATGTCTGGAAAGACAACATTTTTAAGAAGTATAGGTGTAAACTTAGTATTGGCGTATGCAGGTGCTCCAGTATGTGCTAAGAGTTTTGATGCGACTTGCATGGCTATATTCACATCTATGAGAATACAAGATGATGTAAGTCAAGGAATATCAACTTTTTATGCTGAGATTCTTAGAATAAAATCAATGATTCAATATAGTTTAAAAGAGTTGCCAATGTTGGTTCTAGTAGATGAAATTTTTAGGGGTACTAACTCTGCTGATAGAATTGTTGGAGCAAGTGAGGCAGTGAAGAAATTATCAAGACCATGGATTATAAGTATGGTGACAACACATGACTTTGAGTTATGTGACCTTTCAGGTAGTGGAGATGTTGAAGTTGTGAACTATCATTTCTCAGAGTACTATGTAGATGATAAAATTCATTTTGACTATAGGATAAAGGATGGAAGATGTAAAACTACAAATGCAAAGCAACTTATGAGAATGGCAGGGATTCTTTAATTAATAGATAAGCTTATTTAGAAATATAATTTAATTGATTAAACTAATAAGGGGCTGTCTCAAAATAGAGAAGTCTCTTTTTCATTGTTGAAATTATGAAAATATATTTGATTTCATAAAAAAGAGTGCCTCATAAACTAAAAAGTTCATTTTGAGACACCCCATTTTATTTGAAAATAAATTTTTTAATTTGTTAGATGTTATTTAGCTTCTTCACAAGCACATTCTTGTGGACATTCTCCATAAATACAACTCTTATCAAAGTAATGAGTATGAAGGTATTTATGAGCTACGTCGCTATTTGGTTCTCCAAAGAAATCTTTATAAATAGCTTGTAAATCAGGATTCTCATGAGATTTACGAATAGCTTTGTTTCTATCTATTTCATATAACGCATTTGCACGTCTATCAACTATTTCAGTATTGCCATGGTGATAAGGTTGACCAGCACCTCCAACACATCCACCAGGACATGCCATAACTTCTATGATATGGTATTTACATTCTCCATTTCTAACCTTATCCATAATCTTTCTAGCATTTTTAAGTGTATTTACAATACATACATTAACTGTAGTTCCATCAACATCTATACTTGCTTCTCTAATTCCTTTAAGACCTCTAACATTAGTGAAGTTTACGTTATCTAAAGTCTTATTAGTTATCTTCTCATATGAAGTACGTAGGGCAGCTTCTAAAACTCCACCACTTGCTCCAAATATAGATGCAGCACCTGTAGATTTTCCTAAAGGATTATCAAAATCTTGGTCTTGAAGATTAGGTAAATCGATAGCAGCTTCTTTTATCATCTTAGCTAACTCTCTAGTAGTTATAGAAAGGTCAACGTCTAGTATTCCAGATTCACTTAATTCTTCTCTTGAAGCTTCATATTTTTTAGCTACACAAGGCATTACGGACACAACATAAAGTTCTTCAGGCTTGATTCCTAATATTTTAGGTGCATAGTAGTTTTTAGCTATAGAGCCGAACATACCTTGAGGAGACTTACAGCTAGATGCTAAGTTTAATTTATCTGGATAATTATGCTCTAAGAAGTTTACCCATGCAGGACAACAACTTGTTAATATAGGAAGATTTTCACCTTGTTGGATTCTTTCTATAAATTCAGTAGCTTCTTCCATTATAGTAAAGTCTGCACCAAAGTTTGTATCAAATACATGTTCAAATCCAAGTGCCTTTAAAGCAGCTACCATTTTTCCTGTAGAGATTGAACCTGGTTCTAAACCAAACTCTTCACCAATAGCAACTCTTACAGCAGGAGCAACTTGTACCA
This sequence comes from Clostridioides sp. ES-S-0108-01, assembly GCF_020662285.1. Taxonomy (NCBI): domain Bacteria; kingdom Bacillati; phylum Bacillota; class Clostridia; order Peptostreptococcales; family Peptostreptococcaceae; genus Clostridioides; species Clostridioides sp. ES-S-0108-01. Next base: position 19,307 of record NZ_JADGMN010000030.1, read on the forward strand.
CTATAGTTTTTTCTTTTTTATTTAAAACATCCCAAAGTTTAGGTACATTATCTACTTCTGTTAATGCCCCAGTTGGACAGACAGATATACATTGACCACAGAATGTACACTCTGTTTCAACCATATCAGAGTTAAAGAATGTACTAACTAAAGTATTAAATCCACGATTAACTCCAGATAATGCTCCTACTGTTTGTATATCATTACATACAGTTTCACATCTTCTACATAATATACACTTAGAATGGTCTTTAACTAAAGATTTAGTAGAAGTGTCTTTACCTGCAAAAGATTTAGAACCTTGATATCTTATTTTTCTTACTCCTAAATCAGCAGCTATAGTCTGTAATTCACAATCTCCATTTTTTTCACATACAAAACAATCTTGTGGATGGTCTGATAACAGTAATTCAACAATAGTTCTACGAGCGTTTAATGCTCTTGCACTATTAGTCTGAACCTTCATACCTTCCTTTATAACTGTTCCACAAGCTGGAACTAAGCCTCTCTCTGTCTCAACCATACAAACACGACAAGAAGCACAAGTGTCAAGCTTATCTATCTCATTCATATGTAAATGACAAAGGTTGTGTATTTTTATATTTATTAATTTCGCAGCATCTAAGATAGAAGTTCCACTAGGTGCTGAAACGTGTTTGCCATTAATAGTTAAATTAACTAAACTCATTGTTATTCCTCCTCCAAATAAGTTATTTCTTGATTATAGCGTTAAATGTACAATTATCTATACAAGCACCACATTTTAGACACTTAGAAGTATCTATTGTATGTTGTTCCTTAACGGAACCTGTTATACAACCAGCAGGACACACTCTAGAACATTTTGTACAACCCTTACAGTCATCTGTTATAAAGTAAGAAAGTAAGTTCTGACATTTACCAGCAGGACATTTCTTATCTACAACATGAGCTATATACTCATCTTTGAAATATTGAAGAGTACTTAAAACAGGGTTTGGAGCAGCTTTACCAAGACCACATAATGAAGCAGTTTGTATAGTTTCAGCAAGGTTTTCTAGGTCATCTAAATCTTGTAGAGTACCATTACCTTCTGTAATTTTAGTTAATATTTCTAATAATCTTGTAGTACCTATACGACAAGGTGTACATTTACCACAAGATTCTTCAACAGTAAACTCAAGGAAGAACTTGGCTATATCTACCATACAGTCAGATTCATCAAGAACAAGCATACCACCAGAGCCCATCATTGAACCGATAGAACTTAATGAACCAAAGTCTATAGGAGTGTCTAAATGTTCAGTTGGTATACATCCACCAGATGGACCACCTGTTTGAACAGCCTTGAATTTCTTATCTTCAGGGATTCCTCCACCAATTTCAAATACAATATCTCTTAAAGTAGTACCCATTGGAACTTCAACAAGTCCTACATTCTCTACTTTTCCACCAAGAGCAAAGACTTTAGTACCACTAGAATCTTCAGTACCTAAGTTAGCAAACCAATCTCCACCCTTAAGTATAATAGCAGGTATATTAGCAAAAGTCTCAACGTTATTTAAGCAAGTAGGAGATTTCCATAAACCACTCTTAGAAGAACTATAAGTCTTCATTCTAGGCTCACCACGTCTACCTTCAATTGAATGCATTAGTGCTGTACCTTCACCACAAACGAAAGCACCTGCACCATATTTTAATTCTAATTTAAAGTTAAATCCAGTACCTAAGATATTTTCACCAAGTAAACCGTATTTTTCAGCTTGAGCTATAGCTACTTTTAATCTTTCTATAGATTTTGGATATTCTGCTCTTATGTATATATATCCTGTATCAGAACCTATAGCATATCCACATATTGCCATAGCTTCTAGCACACTATGTGGGTCACCTTCAAGTACAGATCTATCCATAAATGCACCTGGGTCACCCTCATCAGCATTACATACAACAAACTTTTTATCTGTTGGACCAGCTGGATTTTTTGAAGCAGCTTCCCATTTAGAACCTGTAGGGAAACCAGCGCCACCTCTACCACGAAGACCAGAAGTTTTTACCTCTGCAATAACTTCTTGAGGAGTAAGAGAAGTTAAACATTTGCCTAGAGCTAAATAACCATCATTGGCAATATATTCTTCTATACTATCTGGGTCTATAAGCCCACAATTTTTTAAAGCTATACGTAACTGTTTTTTATAGAAGGACATTTCTTCTTGTTCTTCTACTTTTTTATTTGAAGATTCTTCTTCATATAATAATTCCTCAACAACTGTATTTCTAATTAAGTGGCTTTGAACTATCTTTTCAGCATCAGATGGATCAACCTTTACGTAGAAAACGTTATCAGGATAAACTTTTACGATAGGACCTTGAGCACAGAAACCAAAACAACCTGTCAAACGAACACTAACCTTGTCTTGGATTCCTGATTTCTTTATTTCATTTTCTAATTCATTAACTATTTCCAGACTGTTTGAAGATGTACATCCAGTATCACAACAAACAAGTAATTCTCTTCTTAATACATTTTCCTTAGAATAATTTTTTCTTAAGCTAAGATTAGGTTTCAGCTCATCAGCTAAAACTTTTAATTCATCAAATGAATTTACTTTACGCATTATTTATTCACCCCTCTTAACAATTCAATTCTAATTCTCTATAAGTATCTAATATTTCGCTTACTTGGTCAGGTTTTACCTTACCATAAACTTTACCATTTACAGTAACAACTGGAGCTAAACCACATGCCCCAAGACATCTTAAACCTTCTAAAGAAAATTTAAAATCACTAGTAGTTTCTCCAACTTTTATACCAAGTTGTTTTTCAAAAGCACTTAAAATTTTGTCAGCACCTTTTACAAAACATACAGTCCCTAGACAGACACTGATTTTATACTTACCTACAGGTTCTGTAGTAAAATAAGAATAGAATGTAACAACCCCATACACCTTTGCAGGAGCTACTCCAAGTTTTCTGGCAACATGAAGCTGAACTTCTTTTGGAAGATATCCAAATATACCTTGCGCTTCATGTAGAACTTGTATTAACGCGCCTTCCTTTGTTGCAAGAGAGTCAATAAATATATCTAGTTCGTCAAATAATTGCTTGTTGTGTGAAATAAAATCGCACATAACAAATCCCCCTTTTCTTTTTAAAGTTATTATTTTTCATAAAATAATTAACCATGAGTTGACCCCAACATTATGTTAGTGAACAAAACCAAAACAATAAAGAAAGAATAATATACAACAATTTCTTTATTCATAAAAACAATGCAAAAAAGTTACCTAATTAAAAATAAAAACTATACTAGTCTATTATAATATAAAATAATTCAGAATAGTTAAAAAAAATAAAAAAAATGAGCTAAATTCAATAAAAAAAAAATAATACATATAAAAAACTTTAAAAAATAAACTAAAATGTAAAATTTTTATAAATTAAAAGATTTATAAAACTGCTGATAATAGTCTGGAAATTGATTCCTTGATTTTTATATAAGTAGACCTAGAATTATATATATCTAATGTTATTTCTTTTGAATTTAAAATATCATTTTCAAATATAATTCTTTGCTCTAATGCTTTTTTTGAAGAGTACATAAATGCATTTACTTCAAAATTAAGCTCAAAACTTCTTATATCCATATTGGCTGTTCCTATAGAACATATAGAGTCATCTATAACTATTGTCTTAGCATGTAAAAATGCATTTTGGCCATAAGTGTAAATTTTAGCTCCAAATTTTAAAAGTTCTCCAGCATATGAATATGATGCCCAGTATACAAAGGGATGGTCAGGTTTAGAAGGAATCATAATTCTCACATCAACGCCAGATAAACAAGCTATTTTTAAAGTATCTATAAATGTTGAGTCAAGTATTAAATAAGGACTCTGTATGTATATATACTTTCTAGCTTTCTGAATCATTTTAAGGTAACCATATTTAATCTCGTCAAGTTCTAATATATCTGGACCACTTGATACTATCTGAATCCCAATATTTTCAGAAAGATGATTAGAGTTTGCTTCTTCTATAAAGTACTTTTCTAAGTCTAAATCTTCTTTAGTTGTGTATCTCCAATCAAGGATAAATCTCATATTTAGGTCAATTACACAATCACCAGTAAGCTTAGTATGTGTATCTCTCCATAGACCAAATTTTGGATTTCTACCTAAATATTCATCACCAACATTATATCCACCTACAAATCCTACTTTACCATCAATGACAACAATTTTTCGGTGATTTCTATAGTTTAAGTTAAAGTTTACAATTTTTAAGAATGGTGGGAAGAAGCTTCCAACTTTAACACCACTTTCTTTAAGTCTGGAAAGTGTACTATTTTTTAGTGTTCTACCACCAACTGCGTCAAATAAAAGTCTTACTTCAACACCTTCTTTAGCCTTGTTTACTAGAACGTCTATTATTTCAGTTCCGATTTTGTCATCTTTGAAAATATAAAATTGTATGTTTATATATTTTTCAGCTTTTTTAAGTTCTTCAAGAAGACTGTTAAAAAATTGACTAGACTCAGCATAAATCCACACATCGTTATTATTGGTGTAATGAGCATTATTTGAATTGGCCAATACATAAATCATATCCTTATGTTGATGTATATCTGAATCAATTTCAGATGTAGATTGGAGTTTAACCTGAGTATCTAGTATATTACTTTTGATTATCTTATCATCCTTTTCTTTCAATCTAAACATATTGTTTTTTGAAATATTTCTACCAAAAGCTATGTAAAGTATGAATCCAAGGGCAGGAATCAATACTAATATAATAAGCCATGTTAGAGTTGTATTTATGTTTCTCTTTTCTCTAAAGATAAGGTTCAGTATAACCATGAAATTAATTATATATATTGTAGTAACTGTTATTTCATATATTGACATTTCAAAAAATGATATATCGAACATAAAACTTCCTCCTTCAAATATTTATTAAAATAAGTAATTATATATAATAACACAAACATATATCTATTATATATAATACCTCAACAATAAAAAAGTAAAATAAATAATCGAAAGGTAAATTTTTCAAATTCAATATAAATTATTTCGAAGTTAACAAAATTATTATATAATAAATAATATAATTATATAAGACAAGTATATATAAGTATATAATATATTTTTTATATTAATAAAAATTATTATATATTATATTGTTATTATATAATTGTTGCCATAAAAAGACAAGTAAAAGTATAATTTTTAAGGGGGAAGGATTTATGAGTAAAGGATTCTTGACACCTGGGGAAACTGCACAAGCAACTATAAGTGCAGGCATAAAAAAAGCAAACATTTCAACACAAAATGCAATTTTATTAGGTTTATTTGGAGGAGCATTTATAGGTTTAGGGGCATTGGGGAGTATGATAGTTAGCCAAACTTTTGGCAAGATAGACCCAGGAGTAGCTGGTTTTTTAAGTGCTATGGTCTTTCCAGTAGGTCTTATGCTTGTAGTGGTAGCAGGAGCAGAGTTATTTACTGGAAATACTTTAATGCTTATTCCACTTATGGACAAAAAAATAACATTAGGAAAAATGTTAAGAAACTGGGGACTAGTTTATTTTGCAAATTTAGTAGGTTCAATTTTGTTAGTAGCACTTGTATTTTATTCTTCTACATTGACAGGGGATGCAGCTACAAAAGCTATAGCTGTGGCAGAAGCTAAAGTTAATTCAACTATAGTTTCAATGTTTTTAAAAGCAATACTTTGTAATATTCTAGTAGTTTTAGCTGTATGGATGTCTACAGCATCTCAAGACGTAATATCAAAATTAGCTTCATGCTGGACAGCAATAATGCTATTTGTGTTATGTGGGTTCCAACATAGTGTTGCAAACATGTTTTTTATACCAATGGGAATGGTATTAGGAGCAAATATAACTATGGCTCAATTCATGACTAATTTGGTGTTTGTAACACTTGGAAATATCATTGGGGGTTCCATAGTAGTTGGAGGAATTTATTATCTTTGCTATGTTAAAAATAGTTAGATAAATAATACGAATTAAATTGCCTTTTAAAGCATTGATATCAGTGATATTGATGCTTTTTTTAAATTATTTATATTCTTTTATATGTTGTTATTTTTTTTTTTTTACTTTATTATATATTTATTGAATATAGTTTGTAATTAAGAAACTTAAAATATAAAATCCATATGATAAGCAAAATCATATATTATTGAATATAGTTAATACTATATATTAATGTAATTTAAATAAGAATGACAGCTAAAGTTCAGTATAATTTGGGAGGAAATACAATGAATAATCAAGATATATATGAAAGTTTATTAAATATATTAAGTAAAGATGATATAAAAGTCGATGAACCCATGAAAAAACATATTTCATTTAGGGTAGGAGGACCAGCAGATATATTAGTTAGACCTAGAACTGAAGAACAATTGAAGAATATACTTCAGTTGGTAAAAAAAGAATCTATTCCATATTTAATAATTGGAAATGGTTCAAACATTTTAATTAAAGATGGTGGAATAAGAGGAATGGTAATAGAATTAGCTGATAATTTCAATTCTTATGAGATAAATGATACTAGGATGACTGCTCAGTCAGGAGTTTTGTTATCAGTTTTAGGTAAAGCTCTCCAAAAGCAAGAATTAAAAGGATTTGAGTTTGCATCAGGGATACCTGGGACATTAGGAGGAGCATTAGCCATGAATGCTGGAGCATATGGCGGTGAAATGAAGGATATAGTAAAGTCAGTAAGACTTATGGATATGGAAGGCAATATTTTTGAACTGTCAAATGAACAGATGGAATTTGGGTATAGAAAAAGTATAATATCGAAAAATGGGTATATAGCTCTATCAGCAGAATTAGAGTTACAAAAAGGAAATTATGATGAAATAAAAAGTTTAATGGATGATTTAGCAACAAGAAGAATAACTAAACAACCATTAAATTTTGCTAGTGCAGGAAGTACATTTAAAAGACCAACAGGATATTTTGCAGGTAAATTAATAGAAGAAACTGGATTAAGAGGTCTTACTTTGAGAGGAGCACAAGTATCTGAGAAGCATTGTGGATTTGTAGTTAATCAAGGAGAAGCAAGTGCTAAAGATATTTTAGACTTAATATATGTTATAAAAAGTGCTGTCTATGCCAAGTTTGGAGTTATGTTGGAAGAAGAAGTCAAAATACTTGGAGAGGATTAACCAATGAAAATACTGGCTGATTATCATACACATACATTATATAGTCATGGCAAAGGGACTATTGAGGACAATGTAAAGGTGGCCATTTCTAAAGGAATAAAGACAATAGGAATATCAGACCATAGTTATAAACATATTGCATATGGTGTAAAGAAAAAAGATATTCTTAAAATGAGAGAAGAAGTAAATTATTTAAATGATAAGTATAGTGATATAAATGTACTTTTAGGTATGGAGTGTAATATATTAGATGATAAAGGTAATATAGATATGGATGATAAATTTATTAAAGAATTTGACTATATTATGGCTGGATATCATTTTGGTTCTACTCCAACATCATTCAAAAGTTTATTAAATCATTGTAATAATTATATATTTAAAACTAAAAAGGCTAAAGAATATAATACAAAAGCTGTAATAAATGCGATAAGTAATAATGATATTTTTATAATTACTCATCCTGGAGATAAAGGTGATGTGTATATAGAAGAGGTAGCAAAGACAGCAAAAAAGACAGATACTAGACTTGAAATAAATAGTAGTCATTCTTTTTTGAATGTAAATCAATTAAATAAGATAAAAGAGCTAGAAAATAAATTTATAATAGGCTCAGATGCACATTGTCCAGAAAGAGTTGGCGATTTTAAGCTAGCTATGAAGACTATATCCGGCTCTAATCTGGATATATCATTAGTAGAAAACATTATAATATGATAAACATAAGATAAAAGGGAGGAGTTAGCAATGAAATTTGTTATAGTTACAGGTCTTTCAGGATCTGGAAAAAGTGAGACAATGAGAGCTTTAGAGGATATGGGATTTTATTGTGTAGATAATCTACCTCCTGCTTTGATAACTAAATTTGCAGAATTATGTTATCAACCAAATTCAAGTATTGATAAAGTTGCTCTAGGGATAGATATAAGAGGGAGAAAGTTTTTTGAAGCTCTTCATGAAAGTTTAAATTACTTGGAAAAAGAAAATTATAAATATGAAATGGTATATTTAGATTGTAACGATGATGTATTGTTGAAGAGATATAAAATGACAAGAAGAAATCATCCATTAGCAAAAGACATGCAGATTCCAGAAGGCATAAAAATGGAAAGAAAAATAATGGAGCCTTTAAAAGAATTATCTACATGTATAATTGATACAACTAATATGAAACCAAAAGACCTTAAAGAAGAAATAAAGAAAATATATTCTTCTGGTGAAGATAATCCAAACCTAACTATTTCTGTAGTATCTTTTGGATTTAAACATGGTATACTTGCTGATGCAGATTTAGTATTCGATGTAAGATTCCTTCCAAATCCCTATTATGTTGAAGAATTAAGAGCTAAAACTGGTGATTATAAAGAAGTTAGAGATTATGTTATGAATTCTAAAATCAGTGAAGAATTTTATGTGAAACTTTTAGATATGATTCATTTTTTAGTACCTCAATATATAGAGGAAGGAAAACAACATTTAGTAATTGGTGTCGGATGCACAGGTGGAAGACATAGGTCAGTTACTATAACAAATCTTATAGCGGAGGATTTATCTAATAAGGGATATAGAGTTGTAAAGAAACATAGAGACTCTATGTTGCGATAATGGAGGCAAACATGACTAAATTACTTATTATTGTAGGAATTTTAGGTTGGATTGCATTAATTGTATCGTTATTTATATATAAGAAAGCAAAAAATGAAAAAGTAAAACTGTTTCAAAGGTCTATTGTTGAGAATAGAGAACCAAATGTTGTTGTGATAGGTGGAGGTACTGGGCAATCAGTATTTTTAAGAGGTCTTAAACATTCTACACAAAATATAACTGCAATTGTAACTGTTGCTGATGATGGTGGAGGTTCAGGAGTATTGAGAGAAGACTTGGGAATGCTTCCACCAGGAGACATAAGAAACTGTCTATTAGCACTTGCAAATATAGAGCCAACAATGAATGAAGTTATGCAATATAGATTTACAGAAGGGCTTTTAAAGGGTCAGAGTTTTGGAAATTTATTTTTGGCTGCTATGAATGGATTGTATGGAAACTTTGAAAAAGCTGTATATAAATTAAGTGAGATTTTTGCTATAACAGGAAGAGTTTTGCCAGTAACTTTGGAAGATGTAAACTTAGTTGCCAAATTAGAAAATGGCAATATAATAAATGGAGAATCTAGCATACCTGAAGAGTCAAAAAGTCAAAAAAGCTCTATTGATAAAATTTTTTTAAATCCAAAAGATGTCAAGCCATTAAAGGATGTTATTGCATCTATTTATGATGCTGACATTATAATTATGGGTCCTGGAAGCTTATATACGAGTATAATACCAAATTTACTTGTAGAGGGTATTGTAGACGCTATTAAGTCGTCTTTAGCTCCAAAGGTATATATAGCAAATATAATGACTCAGCCAGGTGAGACAGAAGGATACAATGTATTAGAGCATGTTAATGCTATAGTAAAGCACACTGATGAAAATTTAATAGATTATGTAATAGCAAATAATGAAATATTGCCAGAAGAAATGCTCGACTTATATAAACAAGATGGAGCAGAGCAAGTTTTGTTAGATAAAAAGCAAAAAGATAAATTAAAAGAGATGCGTATAAAAACTGTAGAGAAGAATTTAATTGAAATAAAAAATAATTATATAAGACATGATGCAAAGTATATATCTAACATAGTTATTGAGTTAGCCCTAAATCATAATTACAACAAAAGTTAGTAAAAAAGGATTTTAAAAAATTGTGTAGAAATCCTTATCATTATGTTAGTTTTAAGGAGTGAACATCGATGAGAGAAGAGGTTAGTGCTGGTGGTGTAGTCCTGTTTGGCAATACGATTCTTTTACTAAGGAAGTTCAATGGAGATTGGGTTCTACCCAAGGGAAAAGTAGAAGAAGGGGAAAATAACCAAGAGGCAGCATTACGTGAAGTAAGTGAAGAAACGGGAGTAAAAGCAGATATATTGAAATATTTAGGCGAAATACACTATACATTCAAAGAAAACTGGGATGAAAATAGAGCAGTTCATAAAACAGTTTTTTGGTATTTGATGCAAGCAAAGAATATGGATACTATTCCACAAAAAGAGGAAGGCTTTATTGATGCTAAATTTATCCATCTAGATAGAGTAGTAGACCTAGCTAGGTATGATGATGAAAAGGAGATAATAAAGGTTGCCTTACAAGAAATAAAAAAAAGGTTAAAGAAAAATTAGTTAATAGGTGATAGATATGTCTTTTTCAACTGAAACCAAAAATGAACTAGCGAGAATTGTATCTGGGAATGAATGTTGTAATATAGCTGAATTATCAGCTCTAGTCAAATCAGGGGGAAGTATACAAATTGTTGGATATAAAAAGCTAAATCTAAAGATAACAACAGAATTAAATTCAATAGCCCGTAAAGTATTTAAGCTATTAAAAAAGAATTTTAATATTAATACTACAATCTCTGTAAATAAGAATCAAATGCTGAAGAGAAATAACAGTTATGTATTAATGGTAACAAGTGAAATGGGTTCAGAAATGTTATTAAAAAAGTTAGGTATACTTGAAAACAAAGAAGGATTTTTTACCATAAACAAAATTTCAGAGAACTTAATTAAACATGAAGGATGTAAGAGAGCTTTCATAAGAGGAGCTTTTCTTGGTGGAGGTTCTATAAGCGACCCAGAAAAGAATTATCATATGGAATTTGTAACTAACAATGAGGAGTTTGCGGATGCTCTAAAAGAACTTATAAATTCTTTAGGTTTTAATAGTAAAATTGTGGCTAGAAAAAATAATCATGTTGTTTATATTAAAGAGAGTGAACAAATATCAGATTTATTGAGTATTATAGGAGGACACCATGCTCTTTTAAGTCTTCAAAACACTAAAATAGTAAAAGAAATGAGAAATAATGTAAACAGGATAGTAAATTGTGAGACAGCTAACCTTTCTAAAACAGTAAATGCGGCAGTAAGACAAGTAGAAAATATTAAGCTCATACAAGAAACTATAGGAATTAGCAGTTTGCCAGAAAATTTACAAGAAATAGCTAAGATTAGAATTGAGTATGAGGATATGACTCTCAAAGAACTTGGAGAGATGTTAGAACCACCAATAGGAAAATCTGGTGTCAATCATAGGCTTAGAAAAATAGAAGAAATTGCGACAGATTTGAAAAAAAAATCATCACAATAAATTGAAGGGACAATCTCAGAATAAGCATTAATTTCTAACATATAATGAAATATGTTGAAGTTAATTCCTATTTTGAGATAAAAGTCTCTGTTTTTGTTTTAAGACATATATTTGTGGTAAAATTAAATTTATAAAACAGGAGGTGATTTAATGAACAAAGATTTTGCTCATCTTCATGTGCATACTGAGTATAGTTTACTTGATGGATTTTCGAGGGTGAAAAAACTTATAAAAAGGGCTAAGGAATTAGACATGAGCTCAATAGCTATCACTGACCATGGTTGTATGTTTGGTGTTATAGATTTCTACAAAACAGCTATAAAAGAAGGAATAAAGCCAATTATAGGGTGTGAAGTTTATACGGCTGCACGTGGACTTAGAGATAAAGACCCAAACTATGACAAATATCAAGGTCATTTAGTTCTGTTAGCTAAGAATATGGAAGGCTATAAAAATTTAATAAAAATAGTTTCAACTTCATATGTAGAAGGTTTTTATTATAAACCTAGAGTTGACATGGAAGAACTTAAAAAACACAACCAAGGAATTATAGCACTTTCTGCGTGTCTTGCAGGAGATGTAGCACGTGCTTTAATGAATAGAAATTATGAAAAAGCAAAACAATTTGCTATTGATTACAAAGACATATTTGGAGAAGAAAACTTCTTTTTGGAAATTCAAGACCATAATTTACCTGAACAAAAAGAAGTAAATTCTGGATTAGTAAAATTATCAAAAGAGACTGGTATTCCGCTAGTTGCTACTAATGATGTTCACTATGTAAATAAAGAAGATTCAAAGATACATGATGTCCTTATGTGTATTCAAATGGGAAAAACATTAAATGACCCAAATAGAATGAGATTTGGTAGTGATGAGTTTTATTTAAAATCAAGAGAAGAAATGGAAGAATTATTTCCGTATGCATTAGAGGCTATTGATAATACTGTGAAAATAGCTGATATGTGTAATGTAGAGTTTGACTTTAATACTATACATCTTCCTAAGTATGATGTTCCAGAAGGATATACACCAGAAACTTATTTAAGGGAGTTATGTTTTAATGGACTGAAAGAGAGATATGATAATCCTAGCGATGAGATAATAGAGAGATTAAAGTATGAATTAGATGTAATTGAAAAAATGGGTTATGTAGAGTATTTCTTGATTGTATGGGATTTCATAAACTTTTCTAAAGAAAATAATATTATAGTAGGACCAGGTAGAGGTAGTGCAGCTGGTTCAATAGTAGCATACACACTTAAGATAACTGATATAGACCCAATAAAGTACTCTCTCTTGTTTGAGCGCTTTTTAAATCCAGAGCGTATATCTATGCCAGATATAGATATCGGTGCGACACGTTGGTAATTGAAAAGATTGCCCACTAAGTTACAAAAACTTAGGAGAACTAATACTCTGAGCAATTAAATGATAAGGTAACGCTTTGAAGAATTGCCATTAAGACTACGATATGCAATGGATTAAGTTATTATGAAGTTGTGTAAAGCTCGTTGAAGTCGGCAGAAAAATTACCCTAACGAGTTAAGTTGAGGAAAGGTTTAATTAGCTGTAATTGATATGTCGGATGTCTATGAAGTATATCTATGGTGAGTATCCAAAATGTGTAATGGGGACGAACTACTGACTGACTTATCGTGAATATCGCTTAGTAGAAATGCTAAGAGAACCAAATTTGGTTTATCATCAGAAGGATGAGTAAAGGCTGTGTTAAGAAAATCCTACAATTCTTACAGGGAATTGGATTGATGACGGTATTTAGGTAGCACCTAAGGATATACGGTAAAGATAGGAGTATTGGAACGTGGAAAGCCTTGAACATGGAGATATAACTGTCAAAGAAGTGTTTTAAGGGAAATGATAGATTAATTATCTATAACCTTAATTAATCAAGGTGAGAGTAGAGCCACAGTACCAAAGAAGTCATGATAATAAGTGATGGAGGGATAGGCTCAAGTCGTTTGAGTAGATTAAATATTATGTTTAAAAATTTGCGATAGTTCAGGTTCTTGTAAGACTAATAGAAACGAAAATCTCAAAGAAGTTTACTTCTTGGAAAGGAGATGATTAGTTGACTGAACAAAAGATTAAGAAAAGAAAAGTCCTAAGAAATAATGAATACTATGGACAACAAAAAAATATTAGATGATTTGTATAAGAAATCAAGTGAAGGCAGATATTTTGACAAACTGTATGAATTAATCATAAATGAAGATAACATTATGAAGGCATATAGAAGAATCAAAAGAAATACTGGTAGCAAAACAAAAGGTATTAATGGACACACTATTAAATATTTAGAACATTTATCTAAAGACAAATTAATAAATATTGTGCGACAGAGATTAAGCTATTACAGACCTAATCCTGTAAGAAGAGTGTTCATACCAAAAAGCAATGGAAAACAAAGACCATTAGGAATACCTACAATTGAAGATAGACTCATTCAACAATGTATCTTACAGATATTAGAACCCATATGTGAAGGTAAATTCCATAAATCAAGTTTTGGGTTTAGACCTAACAGAAGTACACATCATGCAATTGCAAGGTGTCAGCATCTAATCAATCATAGTAAAAATCACTTTGTAGTTGATGTAGATATAAAAGGGTTCTTTGATAATGTCAATCATGGGAAATTAATGAAACAACTTTGGACTATTGGTGTAAGAGATAAGAAATTATTGTGTGTAATAAGCAAAATGTTAAAAGCAGAAATGGTAGGTGAGGGTATACTAACTAAAGGTATACCACAAGGAGGAATATTATCTCCACTACTTGCAAATATTGTACTTAATGAATTTGATTGGTGGATTTCCAACCAATGGGAAACTAAAACTACTAATCACATATACAAACAACCAAGTTCTAAGATAGTTGCACTTAAAAATAGTAAGTTAAAACCATGTTACATTGTTAGATATGCAGATGACTTTAAGATATTTACTGATAGCAGAACAAATGCTAAGAAATTATTTATGGCTTCCAAACTTTGGTTGAATGACAGGCTTGATTTAGAAATTAGTGAAGAAAAAAGTAAGGTAACTAATTTAAGAAAAAATGGGTCGGATTTCTTAGGAATAAGACTACGAGCAGTGTCAAAAGGAACATCTCAATTAGGATATGTTTCTCAAAGTAAAATAGAGCCTAAGAGAAAATCGAAAATTACAGAAGTATACAAGAGTAAGTTAAAAGATTTAAGTAAAAGTCCAAGTATGGATAAATCTAAAAATCTTAATGGATTTACATTAGGAATTCATAACTACTATAAAGTAGCAACTGATGTAAGACAAGATTTTCATGACATAATGTATTTAGTGTATGGTAAATATAAAACTCTTAAACGAAGGCATATAATAACCGAAAAAGGTGAAAAGAATGAAGTATTTAAGACATTCTATAAAGGATATAGTGGAAGTTTAGATAGATGTTGTAATATAACTTTATATCCGATACCATTTGTACATTTTACAAAGCCACTACAAATTCATCCAGAGGTTACACCGTATACTGAAATTGGTAGAAACCGAATTCACAATACACTGACCGTAGTATTACCACAAGAATTAGAGGCTTTAAGAAGAGGTAATTTTGGTAAAAGAAGTGTTGAATATATAGATAACAGAATATCAAGATTTGTAGGTCAAAATGGAAAATGTTATATAACTGGAATTAGGTTATTCACAGATGAAGTACATTGCCATCACAAAGTTCCACTAAAATCTGGTGGAACAGATAAATATGATAACTTAATTATAGTTCATAAGGATATACATAAACTTATACACTCAACTAATATTAAACTAATTCTACAATCATCAAAAGATTGGACAGTTAAATCGAAATCAAAATTTAACCAATTAAGAAAACAAGCAAATTTAGAACCGATAGATTTTAAATTGGTCGCATAATATATCTACAATTCAAACGAGGGAACGCCGTGTGAGGTGAAAGTCTCACGCACGGTGTGGGACGGGGGAAAATCTGGAGATAACTTCAAAGGATTACCTATCGTCATATTTTTGTTATGAGAGAAGAGAAGAAGTTATAGATTATGTAAAGAGAAAATATGGTGATGACCATGTCGCACAAATAATAACTTTTGGGACAATGGGTGCAAAAGCTGCAATAAGAGATGTTGGAAGAGTATTGGATATAGGTTACAATAAAGTTGACAAGGTAGCCAAGGAGATACCATTTGCTTTGGGAATGACAATAGATAAGGCTTTGGATACAAATCCTAACCTTAAAGAATTGTATGACCAAGACCCAGAAACAAAAGAGATAATAAATATATCGAAACAGATAGAGGGAATGCTAAGACATGCTTCTACACATGCTGCGGGGGTAGTTATATCAAAAAATCCTGTGGATGAATATGTGCCTTTATACAAGCATCAAGATGCAATCACAACACAATTTACCATGACAACACTTGAAGAACTTGGTCTTTTGAAGATGGATTTTCTGGGACTAAGAACTCTCACAGTTATAAGAGATACACTTGATTTAATAGAAAAAAATAGAGTCATAAAAAACTACACAGAAAAAATAGACTTTTCAAAGATGGATTATGATGACCCAAAGGTATATGAAATGCTTTCATCTGGAAATACATTAGGGGTGTTTCAATTGGAGAGTGCTGGTATGAGAAGTTTTATGAAGCAACTAAGACCAGACAATTTTGAAGATATTGTAGCAGGTATATCCCTATTCAGACCAGGTCCAATGGATTCTATACCTGCGTATATAAAAAATAAAAGCAATCCAGAAGATGTAACATATCTACATGAAAAATTAAAGCCTATAATGGAAGTTACATATGGTTGTTTGGTATATCAAGAGCAAGTTAGTGCGACACGTTTCGCAGAAAGATAGAAATATTAAGGATGCGACAATTGAATTTATTCAATTAGAACTTATAGCTTGAAGAGTAGAATGATGGAGTAACGCCCTGAAATGCTCTCTCTAATAGTCCCCACATGCATGAGAAGTTGAATATTTGATTGTATGAAGCTGGGTAAGGCAGGTTGAAAATTGTCCTAACAGAGAATTTCATGTATTTAATGAATGAAGCTGAGGAAAGTAGCATAGAGGTATGCAATGCAATCTATAGACCGTGAGGCTACAAAATATCCATGGTGAGAATGTATTATAAGTACTGACGAACTTCCGAATGTACGGGTCCTTAGTTCTAAGTAGTAGAAATGCTACACCCTCTTGTGAGGTGTCAGTGAGGTTTAGTAAGATTTGACTTTATGAAAGACCTTATAGTGTTATAGGCACTATCAAGCTGACGGGCTTAAAGGAAGCACCTAAAGATATATGTATAGCTAAAGCTATAGGAACGTGGAAAGCTTGGAACATGGAGGAAATTCAATTCTGATGAAGTGTTGATAAGGAAAGGTATTTAACTATAACTTATCTTAATCCAAGTGATAGTGAAGCCATAGTACCAAGGAAACAGAGATAATAATCTATGGAGGGATGGGCTTTAGTCGGAAATATTAATAATTAAAATATAATATTATTATCATAAAAGATAATTTCAAAGGTTCGAGTAAGACTAAGAGAATGTACTGTCAAATTTATTTGATGGGACGTGACTTTGATAGAAAAAAATCAAGAAATAAAGAAAAAGAATACTCTTAGATACAATGAATATTATAGAACTCAAGAAATATTTGACAATTTATATGCAAGGTCAGAAAGAAATGAGAATTTCTATAAGCTTTACGAATTAATCATAAGTGAAGAAAATATTCTTTTAGCATATAGAATAATAAAGTCAAATAAAGGTAGTAGAACCAAAGGTAGCAATCCTCATACAATTAAAGATATTAAGAAGTGGAGCGAGGAAGAAATAATATCCTATGTCAGGAAAAGACTTGAAAATTATAAACCTCAAACCATTAGAAGAATATTTATACCAAAGCATGATGGTAAAATGCGACCATTGGGAATACCGACAATCGAAGACCGTATTATTCAGCAATGTATCAAGCAAGTATTAGAACCAATATGTGAAGCAAAATTTTATAACTATAGTTTTGGATTTAGACCAAATAGAAGTGCAAAACATGCAATATCAAGATGCTATCATTTGATGCAGAGAGCAGATTTACATTATGTAGTCGATATTGATTTAAAAGGATTTTTTGACAATGTCAATCATAGTAAATTATTAAAACAAATGTATAGCTTGGGCATTAGAGATAAAAGGGTAATAAGTATTATATCAAAAATGCTAAAGTGTGAAGTTATAGGTGAAGGTATACAACAAAAAGGAACTCCACAAGGGGGGATATTATCTCCACTACTATCAAATATAGTTCTAAATGAACTTGACTGGTGGATACACTCACAGTTCTATGGTATGCCAACTAAACATAAGTATAGCTGTCAATTAGCACATTGCAGAGCACTAAAAGGAACAAATCTAAAAGAAATGCACATCGTAAGATATGCAGATGATTTTAAAATATTTTGTAGAGATTATAAAACTGCTTGTAGAATTAAAATAGCAATTACAGATTGGTTGAAAGATAGATTAACTCTTGAAATTAACCAAGATAAATCAAAAATTGTAAATTTAAGAAAGCATTATTCTGAATTTTTAGGACTTAAAATGAAAATTCACAGAAAAGGAATAAAAGACTATAATGGTAACAAAAAAGATAAGTATACAATTAAAAGCTGTATGTCAAATAAAGCAGTTAATAATCTGACAGATAAAATTAAAAGACAAATTAAAGTTATACAACACTCTGATAAACCAAAGGTTGAGTTAGCAAAGCTAAATCAAATGATTTTTGGTTATCATAATTATTATGATAGTGCTTCTCATGTTTGTAAGAGTTTTCATACTATAGAATATAATGTTCTGAAGTATATGAAAAACAGGCTTAAACCTTTTGCAACAAAAACAGGAACAAAGAATAATGTAATTGAGAAATATTATGGAGAAAGTAAAGCGATTAAATATTATTGCCAATACGCACTAATACCAATCTCATACATAAAAACAAGACCTCCAATGCAGTTTAAACAAGAAACCTGTGATTACACAGAAAGAGGAAGAGAATTAGTTCATGATTATTTAAAACTTACAATAACAAGTAGGATAGCAGATATGATGAGATATTTCTCGAAAAATGAGAGTGTAGAATATAATGATAATAGAATATCACTATTTTCAGCACAAAATGGTCAGTGTGCAATAACAAAATGGGTTCTTAAAACTTTTCACTTCCATTGTCATCATAAAATACCAAAACATTTGGGTGGTGATGATAGCTATCAAAATCTTGTAATAATGGAAGGTAGAGTACATAAGTTAATACATACAGTTGATGAAGAGTTAATAAATAAAATAGTAAAAGAACTTTCGCTAAATAAAACTCAAATTAATAAAGTAAACAAATACAGAGTACTTTGTAATCTAAATAAGATAAATGTTGCATGATAAATGAAATAATAATTTATTCTTGATAATATCTTAATATTAATTATTCAAATTATTGGTATTTCGATGGAACGCCGTATGAGCAGGAAACTCTCATGTACGGTGTGAAGTGGGGGAAAAGATGGAGATGACTTCAAAATCTTACCTATCACTATTGCAGGTCGTTAGAGATTTAGGTGGTTATAGTTATGGACGAAGTGACCTAGTTAGAAGAGCCATGAGTAAGAAAAAGATGGATGTGATGGAAGAAGAAAGACAATATTTTATTCATGGTAAATTTGACGAAGATGGTAATATAGAAATTGCAGGGTGTATTAGAAATGGTGTAGAAGAGGAAATAGCTAATAAAATATTTGATGACATGATAGACTTTGCTCGATATGCATTTAATAAATCACATGGTGCGTCCAGTTCTTGCATATAAAAGCCTTTAGTTGAGGAACAAAAGCAAGTGGATTAATATAATTAATTCAAACTAATAAAACGAATTGAAAGGTGAAAATCCTTTCTATCACAACTATCAATAG
>NZ_JADGMN010000031.1:0-36078 GCF_020662285.1 Clostridioides sp. ES-S-0108-01
GCAAAAATGGAAAAAATATCAAAATAAGGCTATGATTTTTAAAGCCATAGCCTTACCAATAAATGTTTAATTATCACTTAAAAATAAATTTTTATTTAAAGAATACACATAAATATTTCCAGACTCAAGTTCATTGATTATACTTTTATACTCAATAAACTTGCTTTTATTTTATGCTATTTTACTAGCTCAATTTTCACAAATTTTTTCTTTCCTATTTGAATAACTAATTCACTTTCTTTTACAATAGTGCTTAAGTCCTCTACTTTTTCACCATTTACCTTTACTCCGCCTTGAGAAGCTAATCTTCTAACTTCACTCTTACTCTTAACAATTTCATTAACAACCAGCACCTCGATTAAATCGAATCCATCTTCCTTAACTTGAATTGTTTGTATATCCTCAGGTATTTGACCTTTTTGGAATACAGATTTAAATCTTTCTTCAGCTTCTCTGGCAGATTCTTCTCCATGGTATAGTGTTACTATTTCTCTTGCTAAGTTCATCTTTATATCTCTTGGATTTACTGAACCATCTTTTAACTGCAATTCTATTTTATTAACTTCATCAGGATGAACATCAGTTACTAAATTATAGTATTTAATTATAAGTTCATCAGGAATTTCCATAGATTTTTGGTACATTATACCCGCTTCTTCATCTATTCCAATATAGTTGCCTAAACTCTTACTCATTTTTTCTTTTCCATCTAATCCCTCTATTAAAGGCATCATTATTACTATTTGAGACTCCATACCAAATTCTCTTTGTAATGATCTTCCCATTAATAAGTTGAATCTTTGGTCAGTTCCACCAAGCTCTATATCTGCTTTTAATGCTATAGAATCATATGCTTGCATTAATGGGTAGAAGAACTCGTGTACTGATATTGGCATTTGTCCTTCATATCTCTTTTTAAAATCTTCTCTTTCTAACATTCTTGCAACAGTAATAGTTGCTGCTAATTTTATTACATCTTCAAAATTTAATTTAGACAACCACTCACTATTAAATCTTACAATAGTTTTTTCTTTATCTAAAACTTTAAAAATTTGCTCTTCATAAGTTTTTGCATTTGCAAGAACTTGCTCCGTTGTTAAAGCTTTTCTAGCCTTAGATTTTCCAGTTGGGTCTCCAATTTTTCCTGTAAAGTCTCCAATTATTATTACTATTTGATGACCTAAATCTTGTAACTGTTTCATCTTTCTAAGAACTACCGTATGCCCTAAATGTATATCTGGAGCACTTGGGTCTAGACCCAATTTTACTATCATAGGTTTTCCTTCTTTTTCTGATTTAATAAGCTTTTCCCTTAACTCTTTCTCATCTATTAAATCATCTACACCTTTCATAATTATTCGCATTTGCTCGTCTATCGATTTCATTTTTCATTCCTCCTAAAATATTTATATAATTTATAATCTTTATTTTTATAATAAAAAAAGCTTTCATCCTATTTAAAAGGACGAAAGCATTGCTTACGTGTTACCACCTTAGTTCATCAATATCTCACGATACTAATCTCTTAGAGTACAATTACATATACTCGTGTACTATAACGTGTACTACTCCGATATCTCTTAGTGGTTGTTATCTTTCAGAGATATTGCTCTGAGATGTATTCAAACTAAATCGATTTATTCCATTTCACCATACTGGAACTCTCTGTTAAATAAAATCTAGCCCTACTTCTTCTCTTCATAGCATTTGTATATTCAGATTATTTCATCAATTACAAGAAATTTTTCTTAACTTACTCATAATATATTATTATTTTTATATTTTGTCAACCTTTTTTATTATTATACACATGTTTTTTTACATTATACTATTTTTTTATATTTTTTACCAATACCTAAAGCTTATTTTTCAATCAAAATATTTATTTGTTTATTAACTATATTGCTCTGATTCAATCTCTCAAAGCACGGCATCCATAAATCATAAATTTTCTAACTAAAGTTTTATTTTTAATATAGTATATCACTTTTTAAAAAGATTTTTAATAAATGTAAATTTTAATGAAAGTATTTATGTTAAAAATGATATAATATATCTTAATATTCAGTTTTTTAAGACATTAGGAGGTAATTACTATGTTTAAAATTAAACACTTTAATGATTTGAGTTTAGATGAATTTTATGAAATAGCAAAATCAAGATATGAGGTATTTGCTTGTGAACAGAAGATATTTTCGTTAAACGATTATGATGATACAGATAAAAACTGTTATCACATATTTTTAAAAGACAATGGATTGATTTGCGCTTATGCTAGAATAATTCCTAAAGAATACAGCTCTTATAACGAGGTCTCTATTGGTAGGGTTTTAGTTCTTTCTAGTCATAGAGGGAAAGGCTTAGCAAAACAAATGATGGATTGTGCTATAGATTTTATAAAGGTTAATTTACACGAAAATAATATAACTTTATCGGCACAAACTTATATAAAGAACCTTTACTTATCTTGTGGTTTTAAAGAAATATCAGAAGTATATGACGAGGCTGGCATTGAACATATTAAAATGAGATTATAGTGTTGACAAGCTAATATTGTTAATATATAATTTAGGTATAAATTATATATTGAATTGATATTTAGGTATTTGAAAATACCTTACATAGAGTCAGGAGGCTTTTGCTTTCTGATTTTTTTATTATCAAAATTCAATAATTATATGGATTCAAAATGTTAATTTTTATTCTATATTCTACTTTCCCCAAAAGTAAGAATTATACCCAACTTTGTGTGATAGGCATCTTGCCTATCTTTTTTTTGTAAAAGTAACAAGGTAGTAATATAATGCATAGTTTAGAATAAGAAGATTAGCTCAGGCTAAATTTCAAGCATGGAGGTGCTACTATGAAAAACCTTAACGATATTCAAGTGAAAAAAACTGTCAAAGTTGAAGATATATTGTCTAGTGGTAATTTAAGAGAAAGAATGTTAGCGCTTGGTCTTACTAGAGGAGCTGTTATAGATGTAGTTAGAAAAGGTCCAAAAAATAATTTAACTGTCTACAAAATCAGAGGTAGTAAGATAGCTCTACGACAAGAAGAAAGTAGCTTAATATTAGTTTCTGACATTTAAAATTTTCTAGCAGGAGGATATTAAATATGGGGTTAACACATAACTCAACTAAAATGAGTTCTTTAAAAGACATGTTTGATATAGACAACAAAGAAGACCAGTTTGTAATTGCATTGGCTGGCAATCCAAATACAGGTAAAAGTACTGTATTTAATCATCTTACAGGGCTTAGACAGCATACTGGAAACTGGCCAGGAAAAACTGTAGCTACAGCTCGTGGTAACTTTAAATATAAAAATACCGAATATGCATTAATAGATTTACCAGGAACATATTCTTTATTCGCCTTATCACAAGAAGAAATTGTGGCTCGTGATTTTATATGTTTTGGTAATCCAGATGCAGTAATAGTAGTATGTGATGCTACATGTCTTGAAAGAAATTTAAACTTAGTATTTCAAGTGATGGAACTTACAGATAAAGTTATCTTGTGTATTAATCTAATAGATGAAGCTAGAAAAAAAGGAATTACTATTGATAAAAAACTTCTAGAGGATTCTCTTGGTATTCCAGTTATTTTAACTGCTGCAAGAAATGGTTCTGGTATGGATGAACTATTGGATACTTTAAATGATGTATCTTTTGATAAATATAAATTAAATAATAAACCTGTTAGATATAGTGAAAATATAGAAAATCTAGTAAAATCAATTCAACCAGAATTGGATAATATTATGCCAAGTATAAATTCCAGATGGTTGGGTCTTAGACTTATTGATGGTGATGAAAGTATATTTGAATCTATGAGTAATTATATAGACAAAGATTCAATAGATGCTATTAATAAAGTAAAGAAAAAGATTCCAGATAATATAAATAAACAAAAAATAAGAGATGACTTTACTAAAATTAACTATGATTATGCTAAAAAACTAAGTGATGAATGTTGTTCTAATGTTGCTAAAAATTCAACAGATAGAGAAGAAAAAGTAGATAAAATATTAACATCTAAAATATTTGGACTTCCAATAATGCTCTTATTATTAGGTACTATATTGTGGATTACTATAGAAGGTGCTAACTATCCATCCACTCTATTGTCTAATTTATTACTCGGATTTGAGCCAAGTATTTCGAGTATATTAAATAGTATTAATTGTCCATCATGGTTAAACGATATGTTGGTTTTAGGATTATATAGAACATTAGCATGGGTAATCTCTGTAATGCTACCTCCTATGGCAATATTCTTCCCTTTATTTACCTTGCTTGAGGATTTTGGATATTTGCCAAGAGTTGCATTTAACTTAGACCATCTATTTAAAAAAGCTTGTGCACATGGAAAACAATGTTTGACTATGTGTATGGGATTTGGATGTAATGCAGCTGGAGTTATTGGTTGTAGAATAATTGATTCTCCAAGGGAAAGACTCATAGCTATACTTACAAACAACTTTGTACCTTGCAATGGTCGTTTTCCTACTTTGATAGCTATATCTACAATATTTTTTAGCTCAGTCATAACTAGTTCTTTTGTATCAAGTATAGCAACTGCATTTTGCATAACTTTACTGATAATTCTAGGTGTTATAATAACGTTGTTAGTTTCTTATACTCTTTCTAAGACGCTATTAAAAGGAGTTCCATCTACATTTACATTAGAACTTCCACCTTATAGAGTTCCTCAAATAGGAAGAACTTTATATACTTCCATAATAGATAGAACAATATTTGTTTTAGGAAGAGCTGTAATGGTAGCCATACCTGCTGGTGTCATAACTTGGATATTTGCAAATATCTATATAGGAGATTTAAGCATATTATCACATATTGCAAACTTTTTAGACCCTTTAGGCAAATTAATTGGTCTTGATGGTTTTATATTGATGGCTTTTATTCTTGGATTCCCAGCAAATGAGATAGTCGTACCTATACTTTTAATGGCTTACCTAACAACTGGTTCTATGATAGAATTAGATAGCTTTAATGCTTTAGGTCAAGTTCTTAGAGAACATGGATGGACTTATTTAACAGCTTTAAATGTTATGCTGTTCAGTTTACTTCACTGGCCTTGTGCGACAACACTTTTAACAATAAAAAAGGAAACTGGAAGTTTAAAATGGACTGCCTTAGGATTCTTAATGCCTACTATACTTGCTTTTATTGTTTGTTTTTTAACAACTACAGTTTACAATTTATTTATATAATTAGTATTAACTCACATCAAACATATCCTATAGATACTATTTAAAAATTTATATACTTTATTATAAAGCATAGAGATATATTCAATGATAAGTAGAATTACTTAACATTTGAATATATCTCTATTTTAATCCTTATCTAAATACTTGGATTGAAATCTCGGTCATATAATTATCTTCATTACTTTCACAAAAAAAGTCAAGTATACTCTCTTCATATGAATTTCCAATAATTTTATATTCGTTCTCATATATATATTTTTTCAGTTTTTCATAGGATTTATATGAATCCTCATATTTTCCAATATGCTTTATACACGCATACATTCCCTCTGGCTTTATATATAACTTTTTATCCTTTATTTTTTTATCTATTTTCAAATAAAAACTTGATATGCTTAAATAGTCTCCATTCTTTATATTTTCATTGCTTACTATTACTCCCAACTCATATCCTTGATACAAATTTTTTGATTTACAATAATTAGTAAAATCTATTAATGCCATCATAAAATCATCATTACTCATATTACTCAAATCAATTGATAAAACTAAATATTCTTCAAGTCTTTTGGATATATAAATTTCTTCACTATCCATCTTAGAAATTCCTTCGACTGTTATATTTATTCTATTTTGCATCTTAGAACTTATCTTTCTTAATTTTCTAATTTTTTCTCTTATATTTTTTCTTTTCAAATAAAAATTTATCCAGTTTTACGATTATGGTAACCAGTTTTACATATCCACTTGTAAAATATATCTAAGCAATATATTATACTATATAGATTTATGAATGAATAATATCTGATATTTACTGAATATTTTTATTTTTCGTTTTTAGGGGGATTAGTTGTGTTTAAAGATAAGATTGATGAATGTGTTCATATAATGACTGCATACATTGCTAGTTTAAAAGAATACTATTCATTCATAGAAACTCAAATTGGTGATTTTATTAAAAAATATGGAGAAGATGTTGTAGAATTATGTCTCCATAGGATAATGATTCTACTGTGCGAATGTGGTTTGGCATAAAATTAAATACATTAAAGCTGGGTAAGAAGAATATTATGTAAAACTCTTCTTATCCACTTTAATATACATAATTAATTTAGTCTAAATAAGTCTGTTATAAAGTCATGCTATAATTATAATAAGAAATAAGCTAAAAATCAAATTTTTTTATAATGCAACATAAATATGAAAAAAAGAATGTAGTAAAATGATTGTTGATAGCCATTAGAATCATAATAATTGTATGTATTTCAGTAATGACAATCAGCATGTGGAATTATAATATGGTTGATGAGAAAGAACCAACAATTGTAAATGACCTATTACATATGAAAATGGCAATGCTAATGGAAAAGGACTATTGATATTAGTAGCAATTGAATTTGGTTAATTTATTTATAATATACATAAATTTAAATATTACGAATAAAGTATTATAAATAGGATACTTTCTAAAGGGAGGAAATTATGATAGATAATCAAAACTATGTTATTTTATCACTAGAATTACATTTATTTTTTTCAAGAATTATGAAAGAGCACGCTCTTTTTTTAGAGGCAGGATTTACAAATAAAGATTATAATCTTGCTATGGAAGCTGACCACTATAAAAAACAGTTTGAAGACTTATTATCATACACTGTTAGTGCTAGTAATGGTATAGTTAGACCTGATATATTATATTCAGAAGAAATTGTAACTACTCTTACATTAGGTGCAGAACGAAAAACAGAAGAACTTACAGGGATAGAAATAAATCAAAACATAACTACAAGAGAATTAAATCTACAAAGTGGTGTAGACCCACAAGTTGGTCAAGACTTAGTAAATTACGTAGCTCAGCTTAACTCTGATGCAATAAGACTGCTTGATGGACTTATTAATTTAAAAGAAAGAGTTTTAGATGGAGTACTATCGTGTACTCTATTTACCTCAAACTATCCTCTACTTCTTGAACACCTAATACATGAAGCAAACTTATACCGTTCTTATGTAATTGACCTCGAAAATAAAATAGACATTGACTC
The DNA here is from genome assembly GCF_020662285.1 of Clostridioides sp. ES-S-0108-01. Lineage (NCBI taxonomy): Bacteria > Bacillati > Bacillota > Clostridia > Peptostreptococcales > Peptostreptococcaceae > Clostridioides > Clostridioides sp. ES-S-0108-01. The sequence goes on from NZ_JADGMN010000031.1 coordinate 7,281, forward strand.
AAAAAATGCTAAAGAAATAGAATTATTCTGGGACCATATTATGATGGAACATGCTCTATTTATGAGAGGATTACTAGACCCATCTGAAGGTGAACTGATAAATACTTCAAATGAGTTTGCTATGAAATTCAATGAATTAATTGAAAAAGCAAATGAAATGATTGATACTAATATCGAGAGTATTACAGAAGAAACTCTAAATGAAACTGTTGAATTTAAAGATTTTAAAGAAGCAGGAGCATCAGGAATAGAACAATGTAAGATAAAATCTATAATATTACCTCTTTTAGCAGACCATGTTTTAAGAGAGGCTAATCATTATATTAGAATACTAGAAAGCTATAGAAATATGTAATTAAAAAATATTTTCAAAATAATTTTTATATATTTAAGTAAAGGTACATCTAAATTGTACCTTTACTTTTTATAATTATATAAAATTTAAGTATTTATTAAAAACTAACAATAACTCTTATACTAAATACATATTTATGTTATAACTATATTGTAACTATTTTCATAATTTTAGGAAAATATTAATGATAAAATTGGTTTCGTAAATCGTATAGGTTTAGTTAATATAATAGTTACAACTTTAAAATTTAAATACGGGAGTGATTTTAGCATGATAAGACAAACACCATTAGAAAAACGATACGACAAGTTAGGCCCTCATATTGTTACATCTCTTAAAAAACGTTATTTTGATGCTTATTACTGTAAAACTAGAAATGAGGCTTTGCAACAAGTTTTAGATTTAATTCCTCAAAATCATGTAGTATCGTGGGGAGGCTCTGAAACCCTTAAAGAATTGGGGATACAAACTGCTATTAGAGAAAAAGGATTTAAAGTTATTGATAGAGATTTAGCAAAAACTCCAGAAGAAAGAATAGAAATTATGCGTCAAGCACTTCTATGCGATACTTTTTTGATGAGTAGTAATGCAATTAGTGAAGATGGACAACTCTTCAATATTGATGGAAATGGTAATCGTGTAGCTGCAATGATATTTGGTCCAAAGAATGTTATTGTTGTAGCTGGTATGAATAAAATTGTAAAAAATATTGATGATGCAATGCAAAGAACTAGAACAGTTGCATCTCCAGCAGTTGTTCAACGTTTTCAAGATGTCAATACTCCTTGTTATATTAATGGAAGCTGTATAGATTGTACAAGCCCTGAAAGCATTTGTGCATATATGGTTACCACAAGAATTAGCCGTCCAGCAAAAAAAATAAAAGTAATATTAGTAGGAGAAAATCTTGGTCTATAAAATATACATATATGTAAACAGTTCTATAAATAATAAAATCATATGAAATAACTTATCTTTAAAAGTGGTAGAATAAAATGTTCTATAAAACTTTCATTCTACCACGTTCATATTCTTTTGAATTTACTTTTCTATTTTTGATTCTAATTTATTTATATCTTTATTATTAAATACTTTAATTTTCATATTTTTTCTGCTCTTCATCAAGTTGTTTGTAGTAATCTTTATTGTAGTCAGCTAAATAATCTGTACCACCTCCAGTAATTACATTTAACAATTTCGTTGTAGATTCTTGATTAACTTTACAAACATAATTATCATCAGATTTAACCAACTCTAATGTAATATTAAATTCTTTTTTATTTGCAGAATCAATGTCTTTCATAGTTGGATTTGGCATCATCTCTCCTAATTTAGGAGGATTCTTTTTTAGTATAGAAACCATATCAGTATTGTTAACTTTCAAATCTACAATCACTTTATCCTTATTCTTCTTTATATCTGAAATTTCCCACGTCATATTTTTAGAGTACATTTTAAAACCTTCTTTATCTGCATATATAAAATTGCCTAAACCTGATTTTGGGAAATACTTATCTACATTATCTAAATCTTGTGTCTTTATTGCATTAAACATATTGTCTACTTCACTTTTTATCTCATTGTCACTAGTACATCCAATTAATACCAATGCTGACATTGCAAGCATTATAATACATATAGTAAATTTCTTCATTAAATTATCTCTCCCTATACTTTTATATCTTTTTTTTATAAATATTCTTATCTTTTGAAAAAGATGTAGTGATTGCATTGTGTGGACAAACTTTTATACATTCACCACATCTGATACAATCCAAACTATTTAAATCTTTATATACTGGTATATCAAATTTACACTTTGCTTGGCATTCTGTGCAATTCGTACATTTATATTTATCAATTTTAAATCTATATATTGAAATAGGATTAAAAAAGCTATAAATTGCTCCTAAAGGGCATATATACCTGCAAAATGGTCTATAAATCATGATTGACATCAACAATATCAATAACAAAATACTTAACTTCCAGCTAAATAAAAATCCTATTGATTCTCTTAAATTCTCATTTTCTAAAATAAGTGGTATTCCTCCCAAAAGTGTACCTGAAGGACAAATCCACTTACAAAACCAAGGGTTTCCACCTCCTGCTACGTTTACAACAGTAATTGGCAGAATAATTACAAACATTATTAAGACTATGTACTTTAGATATTTTAAATATTTATCACCATAAACTTTTTTTATCTTTACTGGAAATGGTATTTTATATAGGAAATCTTGCAAAAGTCCAAAAGGACAAAGCCAACCACAAACAAATCTACCAAAAATAGCACCAAATGCCATTAAAAAACCGACAACATAAAATGAGAATTTATACTCTCTACTTGATAGAACTGCTTGTAATGAACCTATTGGACATGCTCCAAGTGCACCTGGGCATGAATAACAATTCAATCCAGGAACACACAATTTTTTACTTTCTCCTCCATAGATAGTTCCTTCTAAAAATCCATTTACATATCCATTTGTCAATGCTGTAAATGCAACCTGAACAATAAGTCTTATATTATTGTTTATCTTAGATAATAACTTCATACCTTTTCTCCTAACCAATACCAATACATTCAAGACAAATCATAATTGCTTTAGTTAATACTATATTTGTTTCTCCACGATATACACCTAATACAATAAATAGAATACTAACTATAATGATAGAAATGCCCTTTTTATTATCTTTAATAAAGTTACTCATTGCTTTTTACCATTTTTAGTCTTTCATCTATAATTTTTTTCCACTCTTCCTTGCTATTTGCACCTGTGACTTTTTCACCTACAAAGTTTCCTTTCTTGTCTACAAAATAGCTTGTTGGAAACTCTACAATCCTCTTAAAATCAGTTTTTTTAAGCTCTTCAGATACAGTTAATTGTTGATAAGTAACACCTGACTTTTTCATAATATCTTTAACTAAGTTTTTCTCTTCATCTGAAAGACCAGTTTTAATATCAGTTCCTTCAACTTCCACAACTAATCCTTTTATAGCTACATTATTATTATTTTCATATTCTTTTGATAAGGTCTCAAGTTCTGGCATTTCACCTACACATGGTCCACACCAAGTAGTCCAAACATTAATAAGGGTAAGTTCTTTACTTGAAAACATATCTTTGGTTACCTTATTTCCATCAACATCCTCCGTCTCTAAATTATTAAACCATTCACTATTATCTTTGTTTGTTTCTACTGCCTTAGATTCTTTTTTGGTACAACCAGAAATCATACCTAAAACAAAAACACATCCTAAAATTAATATAAAAAACCTTTTCATATCTCACACTCCTATAATCTATATAGTACATAAAATCTCTGATTGAAATAAAAGTAACTTATCCTCTATATTAAAATCATTATAGTTAATAAATAAGAGCCAGTTTAAAGCGAATTGTATAAAAGATATACTGTTACTAAAATATATTTCTCTGCAGATAAAATCTTATATCAATATAATAGATTGTAAATCTTAAGATTATATACATATATTTCTAAAGATTTTCTTAAGAAACAGTTAGATTTTGTTAATACAATATATCTATGTTTACTAATTTAAGTTTATTAATTAGAATTATACAAATTCATTTTGATATGATTTTTTGTTGCTTTAAAACTATTTATCTTATAAACAAAGTTTTTCTTGACTATATAGTAACTGTATAGCTTATTATATATAGAGAGTAATAAAAGGAGGTAAAATTTATGGAAAATTTATTTACAAGAAAATTCACTACTTTTGAATTTCTAAAATTTGTTTCTCCTGCAATTATATCCATGATATTTATATCTTTATACACAATAATAGATGGCATCTTTGTATCAACATTAGTGGGTTCAGATGCTCTTGCTAGTATAAATATTATACTACCTATAATTAACCTTGTTTGTGGATTTGGAATAATGATGGCAACTGGTGGAGGAGCTATCGTTTCTATACGTATGGGTGAAAATAGACAGGATGAAGCCAACTCTACATTTTCTTTTATAGTTTTGTTTTCATTGATTGTTGGGATTTTATTCACAGTAATCTCATATTTCTTCATCAAGGAAATATCTATTTTACTTGGTGCAACAGATAAGTTATTACCATATTGTATAACGTATGGTAAAGTTATGATTTTATGTACACCATTTTATATTTTAAAATTTATATTTGAATACTTTGCAAGAACTGATGGAAATTCTAAATTTAGTTTATTTCTATCAGTTATTGGTGGAATAACAAATATAATATTAGATTATGTGTTTATTAAATATTTTGGAATGGGTCTTTTAGGAGCCGCAGTTGCAACTGCTATAGGTATTATTTTAACTTGTGTTTTAGGTATTATTTACTTCATATCCAGTAAGTCTACACTAAAACTAAGAAAGCCAAAAACTGATTTTAGGCTTATAAGAGATACTATGATAAATGGTTCTTCTGAGATGGTTACAGAATTGTCTACAGGAATTACAACATTCTTATTTAATATAGTAGCTTTAAGATTAGCAGGAGAAAATGGACTTGCTGCTCTTACCATAGTATTATATGCTCATTTTTTAATGACATCAGTCTATCTAGGATTTGCTGCTGGAGTATCTCCATTAATAAGCTACAATTTTGGTGCTGAAAATAGTGATAAGTTAAAAGAAACATTTAAACATTCTCTAAAATTTATATTTGTTTCTTCTCTTTTAGTGTTTGTTGTTGCTTTAGTTTTTGCACCATTTATTGTTAGAGTTTTTGTAAATCCAGATAACACAGTATTTAAGTTGGCATTACAAGGATTAAAAATATTTGCATTTGCTTTTTTATTTGTTGGCATAAACATATTTGCATCAGGATTTTTTACGGCATTTCACAATGGAAAAATTTCAGCTATTATATCTTTTAGTCGTGCCTTTGTTTTTATAATCATAGGAATCATAACTCTTCCTCCTATGTTGAACCTGACTGGATTATGGCTTACAGTTCCATTTGCTGAAGTTCTAACCATATTTATATCTATTCTATTTATAAAAAAATATAAAAGTAGATATAAATATTAAAAATTAATATTTAAAATCAATATTTATTAAAAATAATAAACCTGCTTTAAAATACAAATTTATAAATTTGATTTTTGAGCAGGTTTTATTTTAGTTACAATAAGTCATTTGCATACTCTTTAATTGGTGCTTTTCTAAGTAATAAAATTATAAATATTATGCAAATAACTATAATTCCTACTTTTGTTCCTAATAAAATAAACGGATTCTGAAATGAATAAATAATTTTTTCTAAGTACATAAGCATCTTATGCATATTTTTAGTTGCAAAATTAACTATATAAATTACCATTAATATCGGTAATCCTATCAATATAGTAATACTAGTAACTTTTCTAACTCTATATGTAAAAGCTCCAAGTAATACTCCTATAAGTCCTACACACATTTCATTTATACATATTTGCACAAAATAATTTAAATAAGTTAGTGCTATACTTGATGTTGAAGGCTCTATCAGTGCAGATATAGACGTCCAAATCATATCTCTCTTTAGTAAAACTGATAGGTCTATACTATAACCCGTCATAATTTCTATAAATAACTTTGATAAAAAAATCAAAACTATACCTAAAACAGAAATCACAAAGCTTAAAATAATTAAATCTATGACAATAGCTTTTATACAACTTTTTCTATCTGCTCTTATACTTAAAGCTCCTGAAAAGTCTTTATTTGCTATATTTACTCCATACACAAATATCAGTATAGTTATATATGTTAAAATAGGATTCACAATTGTAGATAAATTATCTTTAGATGCTTCACCAAAAATTTTGAGGATAAACACTGGCAAAATGTTCATAACAATTCCCACAATCATAAATATAATTATATACAATTTAGTATTTTTATTAAAAAATTTTATATACGGCTTTAATTCATTCAATTATAATTCCTCCTTCTTAGTCATGTTAACAAACATATCTTGTAGTCCTATATATCCTACATCAATATTTGAATTTTTAAGTACTTTTTCATCACTTTCACTAAAATCACCATAGTAAAAATAAGCAACTGTATTTCCAAATGCCTTTTTAGGCTTTATATTTTTTATACACTCTAATTTTTCTAAATCTTCTTTATTTCCAGTAATATAATGAGCTTTTTGTTTTATAACATCAATTTCTTCATCTATAATAATTTTTCCATCATTTAATATTATTACATGCTCCAATAAATCATCTATTTCATCAATCAAATGAGTTGATATTATTATTGTTCTTGGATTTTTTATATAACTATCTAAAATTATGTTATAAAACTCTTGTCTATTTACTGCATCTAAACCAATTGTCGTTTCATCAAATATAGTGATAGCTGAATTAGAACAAATGCCTATTATATTTGAAAGTATGGTTTTCATACCTCTTGACAGTTGTTTATACTTTTTTTTAGTATTTAAATCAAAATATTTGCATAATTCTTCTTCTAAGGCCTTGTCGTAGCTTTTATAAAAACTAGAAGAAAATTCAAATACCTGACCTACTTTAAAATCTGGACTATAAAATTCTTTTTCCCTGACAATACAAACTTCTTCTAAAACTTTTATATCTTCTTTTAGGTTCTTTCCTAATATTTCTATCTCACCTTCATTTTGAATTAACTGATTTACCATTATGTTTAATAATGTTGTTTTTCCAGCTCCATTTTTACCTAATAAACCATATATCTTATTTTTTTCAAAGTTTAGAGACATATTATTAAAAATATTTTGTTTCTTAAAGCTGTGATATAAATTTTCTATCTTAATAGAACTATTCATATATTAATCCTCCTTGAAATTAATTATAATATCAACTAATTCTTCTCTATTTATTTCTAATTTGTTAGCTTCTTGAAGTAGATTTCTTACAAAATTATGTTTAAAATTTTCTTTTCTAACTTCTTTTATAATAGTTTTTGCACCATCTGATACAAACATCCCTATCCCCCTCTTCTTATATAAAATATTCTTATCAACCAATATATTTATACCCTTTAATACTGTAGCTGGATTAATTTTATAAAGCTTTGAAAGCTCGGTTGTTGATGGAACCTGTTCTTCTTCTTTTATTCCATCTGACAGTATCTCATCTTCAATTGCTCGTGCTATCTGAATAAATATAGGTTCTTCATTGTTTAATACTAATTTCATAGCTTCCTCCTTTCCACACCAGTTAGTTACTCAACTAATTAACAATATAACTTATAATATCTTGAAAAAGATTATCTGTCAATACTAAATAAAAAACAGAGGGAAAATTCCCTCTGTTTTTTATTCTTTAGATTTACAATTAAATTTTAGTCTTTGTAATCCTATGCATAAGTTAAAAACTTTAATAGTCTGTTGTATTCTCATTTTTTAATATTTTACATATTGAGCTAGTTCCTAGTCTTTCGGCTCCTGCCTCTATAAATTTCTCTGCATCAGAAATTGATTTAACGCCTCCTGCAGCCTTTATTTTTACATTTTTTCCAATATGCTCTTTCATAAGCTTTATATCTTCTAAAGTAGCTCCACCTGTTCCCATTCCAGTAGATGTTTTTATAAAGTCTGCACCTGACATTGTCACTATTTCACACATCTTTACTTTTTCACCTTCATCTAAATAACATGTCTCTATAATTACTTTTAATAATTTATCTCCTATAGCTTTTTTTATTTCTCTTATCTCATTTTCTATATTATCATAATCTTTATTTTTTACATCTGAAATATTTACAACCATATCAACTTCATCTGCTCCATTTTCAATAGCATCTTTTGCTTCAAATACTTTTGTTGCAGTAGTTTGGTATCCTAGAGGAAATCCTATCACTGTGCATATTTTTATTTTGCCTTTTAGATATTCTGATGCTCTTTTTACATATGATGGTGGTATACAAACTGATGCTACACTCATATTTACAGCTTCATCACATAATATTTTAATATCTTCCAATGTAGTTGTAGCTTTTAAAATAGTATGGTCTACCGTTTTTAATATATGTTTCATAAAATCCTCCTAAGTGTATAATTAATATAATTAAATTACTTTTTTAAATGCAGTTTTCTTTTTGCAATATTTAGTATCATATCAACCTCTTCAACTTTAAAAATAGTCATTAGTAATGTATAAATTCCACCTCCAACTACAACTGAAATAGTTAATGATACAAATTCATTAAATGTTCCTACTCCCAAAATTTCAAATATAAATTTATACATAAAGTATGTTAAAACACCCATAATCAAAGATGCAACTAAAGATTTCAAAGTTGCTTTTATTATTTTATCTTGCCCAAAATATCCAACCTTCCTTTTTAGATTCAAGAAAAGTAACAATATACATGCAATTGATGATGAACTAGTTGCAAGTGCAAGACCACCATGAGCCATTGGTTTTATTAAAATCAAATCTAATACTATATTTACACCAACAGATATAATTCCATTTACCATAGGTGTTTTTGTATCTTGTAATGAATAAAAAACCTTTCCTAAAATATCTCTTAAACCAAATGCAGTCATCCCAACTGCATAAAAAATTAAGGCAGTTGCTGTCATTTGAGTTGCCCTAGAATCAAAAGCACCTCTCTCAAAAATGATTCTAACAACAGGAGTTGCAAAGAAAATAGAAGCAACTGAAATGGGAATCATCGAAATTATTATCATATTTATACTAGATTTAACTGAACTAGTAAATTTCTTTTGATTATTTTCTGCACTTAACTTTGATAGCATTGGATACATAACAGATACTATTGAAGCTGTAAATGTCCCTGTAACAAAGCCATTTAATCTATCTGCATAAGTAAGTGCTGGAATACTACCTTTCACTAATGTTGAGGCTAAGGTTGTATCCACCAATGAATTCACTTGATTAACAGCAACACCTATAAATACTGGTGAAAGTAATGCTAGTAATTTAATAAGGCTATCATCTTTAAAATTCAAGTAGTATAAGTATTTGTAGTTCGTTTTTCTAACAAAAAACATGTAAAAAAGTAGCTGAACTACAATAGCAACCACAGCACCAAGTGGAAGTATGTATGGTCCAAATACAGTACTTAGCATTATTGAAATAATGATTATTATATTATAAGGTATACTCCCAAACCCAACTACAATAAAGTTCTCTTTAATTTGTAAAAATGCTGACATAACGCTAGTAATACCTATAAATATTATTCCTACTATTAATATTTTAGTAAACTTTACAGTAAGTAAAAACCTCTCTCCCTCAAACCCTATAGCAAATATACTTACAAGTTGCTTTGAGAAAATAACACCTAGTATAGCAACAACTATACATATACCAACTATTATATTTAAAACATTGTTTAAAAACTTTAGTGCTTGTTTTTCACCTTGTTTACTAATTATATCTTGATACATTGGAATAAAAGTAGTAACTATAGCAGTACCTATTGCTGCAAATATAATATTTGGTATATTCATAGCTGTCAAATAACTTTCTGTATATAAGCCTGTGCCATAAATTGATGATAGTACTAATTCTCTACCCATACCAAGAATTTTAGAGATTATAGTAACTATCATCAAATAAAAAGTTGCTTTAGCTACCTTGCTCATTTTATCACTCCACTTCTAACATACTTCTTTTTAATCAAGTAAAATTTAGTTCATTAGATATAATTCTATTAACTAATTTAACTTATTAGCCTTATAAAAGTATAATTAACACCTATTTCTTAATATATCACAAACTACATTATTCTTCATATTTTTTTGTTTCTACAATAATTTCTGCATCCTTATAATACAAATTCTACATATTCAATTATATTTAAGAAAATGGAGTTGTCACTTAATATTTGTGAAACCAATAATATCTAAAATTAATAATATAAAATAAACTTTATCATCTTTTTTAAATTATATTCTAACATATTTTGTCCATATTGAGAAATTTTACTAAACTATTATTTCCAATAATTCTATTTTTAGATACATCACTTAAAATGACAGCACACTTATAAAATATAAGTGTGCTGTTTATATATAACATATTTAAAAATATCAATAAAAATTCTTTAATTGTTTTAACTTACTTGGATGTCTTAATTTTCTTATTGCTTTAGCTTCTATTTGTCTTATTCGTTCTCTAGTAACACCAAATACCTTCCCAATCTGTTCTAGTGTTTTAGGGTCATCATCATCAATTCCAAATCTCATTCTTAAAACTTTCTGTTCTTGCTCTCCAAGACCTGTAAGCAATTCTTCTATTTTTTCTTTTAAATTATGTTGTTCAACTTCATGTATTACAACATCCTTAAAATCAGCGTCTGATGGTATAAATTCAACTAAACTACTATCCTCATCTTCTTTTAATGGAGTATCCAAAGATACAACATTTTTATCTCGTCTTAATAATTCCAATACTTTGTCAACTTCTAGACCACATGCATCAGCAATCTCATCTACAGTTGGCTCTCTCAATAATAAATTTAAGAGTTCTTGTTTCTTTTTCTTTACAAAATTTATTCTCTGATGAAGATGTATAGGTATCCTAATAGTATTTTCGCAATCATCAATATATCTTGTTATACTTTGTTTTATCCACCAAGTTGCATAAGTGCTAAATTTGTATCCTTTTTTATAATCGTACTTTTCTACAGCTTTTATAAGTCCTATATTCCCTGCTTGAATTAAATCTAACATATCAATACTGTCTCTTTTATACCTCTTTGCTATACTCACTACCAACCTATAATTTGAATTTATAAATTTTTCCTTTGCTACTGAAGATGAGTTGATTATTTCCTTAGCCAGCTCTACCTCTTCTCCTGCTGACAACATTTTGTATTCCTCGATTTCCTTTAAATACATTTTCATAGCATTTGATACATTTGATGAACCCACACAAATATAATTTTCATAATTATTTTCTTTTTTAGTATCCATAATCAAACCCCTTCTATTCATAGAATTTGCTAAAACAAAAATAAATAATTTAAATCTACATAATCTACAATTACATAATATCCCTTTCTTCAAATGAATTGTTTTATATATTATGTATACAAAGTTATAAAAACTATACTTATAATATTATTCTACTTCTAACAGCAATATCCTCCTTATATATATAATTTATTTTATTATATCTTGTTATATTCTTAGTTTTAAGAATGATATATGTCTAAAAAAAGACTGTTTACTAAACAGTCTTTTTTAATATATATGCTCTATATTTAATTTTCATGATGATTACATCCACATCCACAATTTTCATCGTGGTGATGATGCTCTTCTAAATCTTTTATCTGTTGTTCCATTTCATTAAACTCTTTTACCATTATATCATAAGTTGGAAGAGCTGCCTCAGTATCGTATTCTTCACCTCTCCAATCAGCGTACATCATAGCATCGCCATTAGTTAAAACCAGTCTACCTGACATAGTTATATTATCCACTTCTTCTAAAAATTCTATTTGTTTTTGTAAAACTTCTCCTTCTAACTCCACATCTTCATCTAAACATTGCACTATCATTACAGGTGCATAATAATCTTCTTCATCTTTAACATTTACAACAATATCTAAAATTCCTTCTGCACCTTCTTCAAATTCTGCCAACTCAACATTTGTATCAATCATATCTTGAGGTACTAATAAATCTTCTATTAAATATTTTATTACTCTATCTTTTACTAATTCCTTCGACATTTATTTTTCTCCTTCCGATTCTATAACATTATCATAATCATTTCTATATTATAGTATACTACATTAATTGTTTTTTCAATCTCTTATAAAAATTATTTTTTTATTATCTTCCTTATATTCCCTTTTTTATTACAAAGTTGTAATCGCATTGATTTAAAAAATAGTTTATATTTAGTATAATAGAAATGTAGCACATATTTTTATTCAATGTATTATAAAAAATAGATTGAAAATGTAATGTATGTTAAATCTAGGAGGAATATTATGAAGTTTAAAAAACAAATTAGTTCTATTATTGTATCTATTATGCTTGTACTTGGAAGTATGAATCTTTCTTATGCAGACGGTACAAATGTAGTTACACTTGGAGCTAACTTATCAGAATCTCAAAAGCAACAAATGCTTAATTACTTTGGAGTAAAAAAAGACCAAGTCTTAGTTTTAGATGTAACAAATGCAGAAGAAAGACAATACTTACAAGGTGTTGCAACAGAAGGTCAACTCGGAAAAGTTACTATATCTTGTTCATATGTTGAACCCACTAAAAAAGGAAATGGAATTAATGTTAAAACAGCAAATTTAACTTGGGTAACTAGCTCAATGATTGCTTCAACACTTACAACAGCTGGTCTTGAAGATGCAAATGTTATTGCTGCTGCTCCATATCCTGTAAGTGGTACTGGTGCATTAACAGGAATCATGAAGGCATTTGAGGATGCTTCAGGAAAGAAACTTGATGAAACAAAGAAAGAAATTGCTTCTGAAGAATTGGTAGTTACAGGTGATTTAGGAGATGATATAGGTCAAGAAAAAGCAACAGGTGTAATGAATGATATAAAAACAGAAATTGTAAAGAATGGTACAAAGGATACCAATCAAATAGCAAATACAATAAATAATGTTGTAAATAATTACAATATTACTATTACACCAGAACAAAAAGAACAAATTGAAGGTGTAATGAAAAAAATAGCTGACCAAGATTATGATTATAATAACATGAAAAATACATTAGATAATGTATCCGATAATGTAAATGAGCAATTAAAGAAATTAGGTAAAAGTGTTAAGGGTTCTGGCATACTAGATACTATTGGTGGATGGTTTAGTGGAATAGGAGACTGGTTCTCTGGTTTATTCTCAGGCGGAGATAAAAAAGATTTAGGAATCTTAAATAACACTAATGATGAGTCTCTTGGCTCTAATGCTGTAATAAACTCTACAGAAGGTGTTCAAATAAATCCACAAAATAATAGTGATTCTAATAGTGATAGTGATACAGCTAACTCAGAAAATAACAATCAAAGTAATGACGAAAATAAAGATAGCTCTCAACCAAATGAAAATGACACAACAAATAATTCAGAAAAGCAATCAAATAATAATGACTCAGCTGGTTTTTTTGAAAAAATAAAAAATTGGTTATCAAGCTTATTTTAGAAATTAAGCAAATAAAAAGAATTGCCTAAAATGGAAATTTTCTATAAAAGGCAATTCTCTTTATTTTTAATAAATTTTTATTACTCACTCATCTTTTTAGATTTTTCTATGCATGCACATATTGCTTTTATCACAGAAGATCTAAAACCTTCTTCTTCAAGTACTTTAACTGCCTCTATAGTAGTTCCACCAGGTGAACATACCATATCTTTTAACTCACCAGGATGTTTTCCTGTCTCAAGTACCATTTTTGCAGAGCCCATAACTGCCTGTGATGCAAATTTATATGCTTGTTGTCGTGGCATTCCTGCAATTACTGCTGCATCTGCTATAGCTTCTATAAATAAAAATACATATGCTGGTGTAGAACCACTTGCACCAATTACAGCTTCTATGAGATATTCTGGTACTACCTCAGTATTTCCAAAAGAATTAAATACTTCTGTAACCGCTTCTAAATCTCCATCGTTTATATTTTTATTTATGGAAATGGAAGACATAGCTTCATTTATAAGAGCTGGAGTATTTGGCATAGTTCTAACTATTTTTTTATCTCCCCCTATAATTGACTCTATATCTTTTATAGATTTTCCTGCTGCTATTGTAACTATAATTTTATTGTCATCTATAAAATCTTTTATGTCTTCTAAAATATCATCATATATATCTGGCTTAACAGCCACAATTACTATATCAGAGGTTCTAGTTACTTCCTTTGAATCTTTTGTAATATTTATTCCAAAATTTGCATGTATTCTATCAAGAGTTTCTTGACTATATGCTGATGCTATAACCATATTAGGTTCAACTAATCTTGAATTTACTATTCCCCCTATCATAGCACTTGCCATATTTCCTGCACCTATGAATCCAATTTTTTTCACTTTAGTACCTCCTTATTAACTGATAGGAATAGTTAAAATTTAAGCTTCTTTAACTGCATCAGATTTCTCAAATGGATTTGGAATACTTACAACCAAAATTTTCACTAATTTATTAGTATAGTTAACCCAATTATGATTGTTCTTTTCACTATTATAATGTATTGTGTCCCCTGGATACATGTCTATTTGCTCATCCCCCAAAAACACTGTAAGAGTACCCTCTAATACATATACAAACTCCTCACCATTATGTACGTAACAACAAATTTCCTCACTGCTCTTACTTGGAAGAATCTCAACTAATCTTGGTAGCATTGTTTTTTCCTTTAAACTAGATGATAAATGATAATGTATAAATGTTGAATTTTCTACATCAAATACCTCTTTCTCATAACTTCTTAATACAGCTCTTTTATGCTCTTTTGGTTTCATAAAAAAATAAGTTAATTCTACATCTAGTACACTTGCTATTTTTCCTAAGGAATCTGTTGCTACACTTGTTAATCCTCTTTCAAGTTGTGATAAAAAACCAATTGATAAGTTTGTTTTTTCACTCATATCTTTCAGTGTCATTTGCTTTTGAGTTCTAAGTTGCTTTATTTTTGCTCCTATATCCTTATTCAAAACCATCACCCCTAAATAATTTTAATTTTTTCATAATATAAATACAAAAATATAAATATAGGTATTGACCTATCTTTATTTCATATTTTTAAATTTTTATAAGTATTACTATAATTTATTAATATTTTTTTGTCTATATTTTAAGATTATTTACGATTTATTTTTCACATATTTTTACCAACTAAATATACACTTTTTATAATCATTTATTCTCTATATAATAAAATTTAAGTTATTTATATGGATTAATATATTATTAAAATGATTTATAATAACATGTTAATCCTATTAATATACTTTAATCTAATCAATATATCTAAATTATATTTTATATTTTGCATTTTTCTTTCGCTTTAATTATTAAAAATTCAAATTATTATCTTATTATTTCTACACATTCTTACATCCTTTAGTACAATTATAACATAATTTTACAATTTAATGACATCTATTCAATGTCTTTTTTTACTCTGAAACATATTTTATTTTAGAGTTTAATATTATATATATTTTTTGGATACAGTCTTGTCAATTTTTAGATTGTCAAGAATTATTGAAGTGCTTTACATATATTTAAATTTCATCTTTTAATTTCTCATTTAACAGGAATTGCTTATGATAAAAAATATGATAATATCTCAATAATATTTTTTTAAATATATCTATATTCTAAATATAATTTCTTTTTTTGTCAAAATTTCTTCATTCTTTAATAATTAATTTATTACTTATAAAATAAACTAATTATCCATACAAATTTTATTATTTTTAATAAAAGGCAAAAAAAAATTAATTTTTATAGCTCATTTCACCAAAATATATCTTTATTTATATTAGCAAAATAATTATATATTTATTAAGAGTATGTTTGTAATTCTATAAGTTTATTTTTATTAAACTAAAAATTCTACAAAAAAATAAGATATATATCTATAAAACACATTCCTATAGATACATATCTCACCTATATCAAAATTTATTCTATATAAAAACGCCATAAAAAATCTTTTGCTTCTTCTGCATAATCTATATTTATACGCTTACTAGTTTTTATATCTAACTCATCTTTACTAAATACTTTTTTTCCTTCATCATTGTAATAAAAATCACTTATATATAATTCTTCACCCATTATACTCTTGCTATTTAGACTTCTATCTATTTTTAAAGCCTTACAAAGTTTTCCTGGTCCATTAGTAATATTTTTTATTTGATATTTACTCAACTCACTATAGGCTTTATTGTATCTATTTATAGATATCTCATCTAGAGAAGTTATAGGCTCTACTCCTCTTATCAACACACATTCTGGTACATTTTCTACATTTGCTGATAAATTTAAGCAGTTATACATACCATAAATTAAATAAACATATATATGTCCACCATCTAAATATAATGGCTTAGTTCTATCTGTTTTTTTATCACCATATACATGTGCTCCTTTGTCATTTACACCCATATATGCTTCTGTCTCTATGATTTTAGTAACAATTACTTTATTTTCATATTTCCTTATTAAATATTTGCCTAATATTGATTTGGCTAAATCAATTCCATTTTTCCTAAAAAAATCCTTTTCCAAAATTTCACCTCATAAAATTTATTTGCAATGAATTAAATACAGCTAAAGTAATAAATAAAACTAACTCTTATTAATCTGATATACATACAATAAATTCCAACATTTATTATTTATATATATCAAAAAATTCTATCTCAAACTTTTCAATATTATCATTGTAATTTGAATTGTCATATACTTCTTCAACAACTTCTTTAATTGGGAATATAATTTTTACATCAGTTCCTTCTCCTACCTTACTATCTATGTAAATCTTGCCATTTTGAATTTCAATCAACGACTTTGTAAGGCACAGCCCTATACCACTTCCAAATTCATTTGATATCCCACTGTTTTCAATTTGTTTAAATCGATTAAATATATCATTTAATTTTTCTTTGTCTATACCTACTCCAGTGTCTTTTATAATTATCTCTACAGTTTCCTCCTTTTTATATATACCTACAAGAATTTCTCCCCCTTCTAAAGTAAATTTTATAGCATTTGATAATATATTTAGTATTATTCTTTCTATAGATTCTGGGTCAAGCCCTACCATTACAGTTTCTTCATCCGTATCAAAAATCAAATCTATTCCTTTAGACTTAGCATAACTACTAATAGATGCAACTATTCTTTCTGTTATGTCAATAATATCAAAATTAACTGCTTTAATCTTGTATATATCTGACTTAACTTGAGAAATATTTATTATATTATCTATTAATCTCAATAATCTAAACATATTTTGTTTGGTTATTTTTATATGTTCTTTTAGTATATCCTGAAAATCAATTATTTTTCCTTTTTTATAAAGATTTTCAACAAGTTGAACTGAACTATATATATTATTTAAAGGTGTCTTAAGTTCATGAGATATATTAGCATAAAACTCCATCTTCATTTGGTCATACTGTCTTTGTTTTATTAATGCTTTCTTAAGTCTTTCAGACTCTCTTTGCACACTTAAATCCTTAATAATTCTCACTCTACTTCTTTTTTGTCCAAAGTACAATGTTCTTGATATCATTTTTACTTCTTTGATATGATTATTTTCATTTACTATATGAATACTCTTATCTCTTTCTCCTATATTTAAATTGTTTATGTATTTTTTTACTAATACATTTCTATATTTTTGTGTTGTAGCTCCTAATACATCACTAGAAATTCCGAACAACTCTCTGAAGGCTCTATTCGTATATAGAACTCTTGATGTACTTAAATCTTCAAGAAAAATAGCCTCTGGTATAGCATCCAGTAATTTTTCGTATATTATTTTTTGTTCGTTTACTGTTCTAAGGATATTTATCTCTTTAGTTATATCTCTAAATGTAAGCAATTTAAATAGTTTATTATCTGACCAATAGTCTCCAACTCTAACTTCTTCAACATGTTCTTCACCTTCTGAATCAGACATCACAAAATTAACTATACAATTTGCTGTGTCATTGTAACTTACTATTTCAGCTTTCTTTTCTTGTGTTAGATTTAATCTTTTAAATTCCCTATTATCAAAAAAGTCTATGTTAAAAGTTTCAAAATATTGTTCTAATGTCATATCGACTAAATCACTTGAAATACATTTAAAACTCTTTTCATATTTCTTATTTATACTTATTACCTTATTCCTCTTTATACCACCTTCAGCACTTCTTACAAGTATAGGAGATGGAATATTTAGTATAATGTTTTTATAATCTTTATTTATATTTCTTATTTCTTCGTCTAGTTTGATTTCATTTGTAATATCATTTAAACTTATTAAGTAATTGCTTTCGTCTTTATTATTACTTAAACTTAATAAATAGATTTTGTCATTTAATTCTACTAGTTTATCAATTATACTTATATCATTGTCAAATTTCTTTAATTTTTCAGCAACTTTTTCATCATCTTTTATAAAAGTTAATATTTTATAATAATTTTTCATGTCTTTTGAAAATTCATCTTTAAATTTATTATTTGTGTAACTTATATTAAAATCATAATCTGTTACTATCCATACATTTGGTATTGTATCAAGAGCTTGTCTAAGTAGCTCTTTTCTCTGGTCTATGTAGTTTTTTAATGTTCTTTGTATAATCATATCCTTTTCTATTGCTAAATTTATCTTTCCTAATTGCTCTGACTTTTTACTTAATTTTTTATTTATTGAATCAAGCTCGTAATATGGATATACTACTCTATTACTAAGACTGTATACATATACATAATACGTATGGTTACATAATAATAAATATATTACTCCTATTAATCTATCTGAATCTACTATACTAATCTTAGAAATTGCTACAAATCCTATAATAGTTATAAAAAAAACAAAGTATGTTAAATCTTTTATCAACTTATAGTGCTCAATCTTACTATCAAGTTTATTCAACAAATATAGCAAATTAAACAAAGATATGGCAACATTAATTAATACAATAATCATATTCCAGTTAATATCACTAAAAATATTTCTTATACAGTAATCTAATATCACAAAAGCACTATAAAAAATTAGTACTGGGCTTATTCTTAATTTTTTCACCTTAGAAATGGTTAAGTATATAAAAGTAGACATATTAATTATACTCAAATTTAGCAACACAATTTGGTATTTTTGAATTTTTAAATTCACTACTCCTAAAATATTTACAAAAACTAATACAAGACATCCTACTTTCAATATATTTATAAATTCATCTGTTTTAAAGCTACTTATATAAACTATAGAATATCCAAATATCCAAAGTAAAATTATTCTATACATATTTATAGAAACTGTATACAAATTTATATTTAAAAGTGCAATAACCAAAAATACCCCATTAGCTATTATATAGACCTTATTCTTACTTAAAGTTCCTTTAGATTCCATATTCCCCACCACTTCTTCATTTTTATATAGTTTTACCTATAAATATGTTACCACAATTCTTCCAAAAAATTTGTCACTTTCTAGTTATAAAAAAAAATGAGTAAACATTTTTAATTTTACTCATTTTATAGATTTTGTGTATTCAATTTAGAAAGCTGGAACTATACTTCCTTTATATTCCTCTTGTATAAATTTTTTAACTTCTTTACTATTCATAGCCTCCGATAAAGCTTTAATCTTATCACTATCTTTATTATTTTCTCTACAAGCTATTATATTTACATATGGAGAATCACTTGATTCTATTATTATTGCATCCTTAGTAGGATTTAGGTTAGCTGTTAAAGCGTAATTAGAATTTATTACTGCTCCGTCAACATCTTTTAATACTGTTGGTAATTGTTCTGCATTCATTTCTTTTATTTGTATATTTTTAGGATTTTTAGTTATATCTTTTTTAGTTATAAGTTCTCCATCTTTTGCTTCTATTAATTTATTTTTTACTAATAATTTAAGTGCTCTAGCTCCATTAGTTGCATCATTTGGCACAGCTATAACAGCTCCATCTTTTATTTCATCTAATGACTTAACTTTTTCTGAATAGAATCCCATTGGCTCTATATGAACTTTAGATGTATACGTAAGTTTATATCCTTTCTCCTTCACAGTTTCCTCTAAAAATGGAATATGTTGAAAGAAGTTAGCATCCAAAGACCCTTCATCTAAAGATGTATTTGGAAGTACATAATCGTTAAATACTTTTACTTCTAAATCATATCCTTTTTCTTTTAACAAAGGTTTTGCAACTTCCAATATCTTTGCATGTGGATTTGACGAAGCTCCTACTAGTATTTTTTTATCCTCTTTGTTTGAACATCCTACTGCTGATATTGCTATTGCTGACACCAATGCTACTGACAATAATTTCTTTAATTTCATTTTTTACTTCCCCCTCTTTAAAATGTTTATGATTAAGTTATTTTAGTTTCTTATAAGCCAGATTTCCTACTCCTTGGATTATTTGAACTAATATTACAAGTGCTATTACTGTATACACCATTACTGCTGTATCAAATCTTTGATATCCATAAATAAGTGCTATATTACCTAGTCCTCCAGCTCCTACTGCACCTGCCATAGCTGTATAACCAAGTATAGATATTATTGATAATGTAATTCCAGATACTATTGAAGGCATAGCTTCCTTTATCATAACCTTAAAGACTATTTGTCTTTTTGTAGCTCCAAAAGATTTTGCTGCTTCTATTAATCCTTTATCAACTTCATTTAATGAGCTTTCTATAATTCTAGCAATAAATGGTGCTGCACCAATAGTTATTGGTACTATTGCAGCAGTTTCTCCTATACTTGTTCCAACGATTAATCTAGTGATTGGAATCATTGCAACTATAAGTATCATAAACGGGAAACTTCTAAATATATTTACTATAAATCCTAAAGCACTATTTATTGTGCTATTTGGTTTTAATCCATCTGGTTTTGTAACTACTAATATGATTGCTAATATAAACCCTAATATTGTTGCCACTATAGTTGGTACTATAACCATATACAAAGTTTGTAACAATGCACTTGGAAATAGTGTTGTTAAAAAATCAATTAAACTATTCATTTATCATTTCCTCCCATCTTATGCCCTTACTAGTCAGATATTGTTTTACTTGCTCTCCACTTTTATCTGAAATGTTTATAATAAGTGAGCCTAGAATATCATCTTTAAATTGTTCTAATTTACCAAATATTATAGACACATCTATATTTAGTTCTCTTGCCATAGTCGTAATAATAGCTTCATTAGAAATATCTTTAGGGAATAGTATTTTTATATTTGTTCCCTTTGGTAATATTATACTTTCTTCACCTATTAATTTTCTAAGTCCTTTAGTATTTCTTAAGAATATTTCTTCTGTATCTCCTACCTCTAAAACTTCTCCATTTTCCATTATTGCTACTCTTCCACAAATCTGCTTTATAACCTCCATTTGATGAGTTACAACTATTATTGTTATTCCCAAATTTTTATTTATATCTTCAAGCAACGAAAGAATTGATTTTGTAGTATTTGGGTCTAATGCTGAAGTTGCTTCGTCACAAAGAAGCACCTGTGGATTTAGTGCTAAAGCTCTAGCAATTGCAACTCTTTGTTTTTGACCACCACTTAGATTTCTAGGCTTATCATTTTTCTTTTCAGATATTCCAACTACTTCTAATAACTCTATAACTCTTTTTTTGATTTCTGCCTTTGAATATCCAAAACATTCTAATGGCAATGCTACATTATCAAATACAGTTTTTCTTTCAAGCAATGAAAAGTGTTGAAAAATCATTCCTAACTCTTTTCTTAAATCTCTCATTTGCTTTTCACTCAATGCCTTTACTTCCTTACCAGAAACAAGTACATTACCTTCTTGATATTCTTCTAATCCATTTATACATCTAAGTAGTGTTGATTTTCCTGCACCACTATGACCTATTATTCCAAAAATTTCTCCAGATTCTATTTCTATACTTACATCTTTAAGCACTTGAATCTTTCCATAATACTTATTAACATTTTTTATGCTAATCATAAAATTTCCTCCCATATATTCTGCTTAGTTTTTATGTTTATCCTCGCTTATGTATTACAACAAAATAAAAGCCCGAGTATAAACTCAGGCTTAGAAAGCTATTTATACTCATCTATCAACTATATTAGTTGCAGGATTTAGCACCAATGTATATAAAATATACTGGTTGCCGGGTTTCAAAGGGCCAGTCCCTCCACCACTCTTGATAAGACGTTATTTAATTTAATTCTATTATCATTTGTTGCTATGTTATATATAATATATTCAATAATAGTATTTGTCAATAAATTTATTTAAATTTTTTATTTTTATTATCGTTAAATAACTATTTTTAATTAGTTTTCTAGCTCCTAACACTTTATATTTTAATGTACATATAACTACAAAATATCATTATAAGAAATATATTAAATAATATTAATCTATCTAAATCACTTGTAAAATAAATTAAGAAAATTAACATTTTTCCAAACTCTATTCTATCTTAAATAAAATAATTTAAAAACAATGATGATTGTATAGCTCCAACACTTTAGATTTTATCAAAGATTTGAGTTCTATTGGTTCTATTGTTGTAGCATTTTTCCCAAAAGTTAAAAAATATTCAGCCACCCAATCAAGTGTGGATTTTGGTATACGCATATCTATGTATCCACCTTTAGGCAAAATTTTCAATCCTCTTGCCAACAAAAACTCTGTTTCACAACGTTTTACTCCCTCATCTGTCAAATTAATTTTAATATGATAATCTGTACCTACTTCCATATTATTAAGATAATCATGTATAGAAGATAAAACCTTATATTTTTTATTTGATAAGTTTTCTATACTCAAAATCTTCACAATTCTATCTACACGAAATTCCTTAATAGACTCTGATTTTATACAGTAGGCTGGACAATACCAAAGTCCATTCATGGCATACAAACCAATAGGAATAATGGTACGTATACTATTTTTTTGCTTTGATGAATATTCAATTTTAATTGTAGAATCATTCATTACTATATTGAACAATTCCTTCAATAATGGTGTTGAGCAATGCCTATCTGGTGTCCAAAAAACAAATTTACGTCTCATATTCTCAATATTATATTGAATATCATTTGGTATACAATTTAAAATTTTCTTTAAAGCAGAAATAGTTTCTTGCTCAAATGGTAAATCATTATAATATTCTAGTGACTGATATGCAAAGAATATAGATTTTATCTCACTTTCTGAAAATGTAATCGATGGAAGCATACGTTCTTTGAGTACATGATATCCTCCAGCTGCTCCAACTTTTGAATATAATGGAAATCCAATACTCTCCAGCACCTGTAAATCTCTTAGTATAGTACGTTTTGATACAGAAAATTCTTCTGCTAATTCTCCTGCTGTAAAATTTCTTTTTGCATTTATTGTTATCATCAGTTCAATTAAACGTTCAGCTCTTGACATGTTTACACTCCTAATTTCAATATAGTGACAATAATTGTCACTATTCTATGGTAAGATATTCTTACATTTAAATCAATAACAATAAAGAAGGGACTGATATTTTATGGAAAATAACCTCTAAATAAATCATAATGAAAATATTGAGATTACAAGATAAAAATAAGCATCTTGATAACATACAAAAAAGCGAAGCCAAAAAATATACTATTTACAAGGCTTCGCTATATTTAAAGTATTTATTTTTAATTTTGAGACTATTTATTCTATTATTTTTTATTATTTCCTGTTATTCCCAATCTATCATTCATATCTTTTATCATTTTTCTAAAACCACTGCCTATATCGTTTCCAACGTCTTCAGTCCCATGAACTAGTTGCATAAAGTCATTTTGACCTTTTTTCATATCTTCATCAGATACATTATCTAATTTTTCTAGTCTTTCATCTATATCTTTTACTAATCTTTCACCTTCAGCAATTAGGTCATCATTCATTCTCTTTAACTCTGTATCCTCTGTTTTACCATCTTTTTTAAGAGATGTTACAAATGATTGTATTTTATCTCTACTATCCTTATATGCAGCCTTTACATCACTTAGATATTTTTCATTTCCTGGATATTCTTTATCTTTAAACTGATTATTTATACTTTCTGGAGTATCATAAATAGAATATCTATTTAGTCCTGCTATATAATCATTATAGCTTGTTGAATAATAATTCATATATCCTTCATTATTATTTACAGATTCATTAGGATTTTTTCCTGCATTTTCACTTGGTTTTTCATTATCTCTAGCACATGCAGTTATTCCTATAGCTAGTACTAATGCTAATCCTACAAATAAAGTTCTTTTTAGTTTCATTTTTATTACCCTCCTAAATCTTTTATACTACAAAAAATTTTAATAATTTTCTTTCTTAATTTAGTATTTCTATATTTTTATTTTTTATTTACTAAAATTAAACAATTTATAATTTATTTTTTTGGAAATCATAATAAATGAATAATTAAATAAAAAAATATAATTTTGTTATTGATACTGATTATCATTCATAGTATAATCTAATTACTTGATATTAATTTTCATTTGAAGGAGGTTATCTTTTATGTCTTATTGTAATTCACAATTTTGTTGTAAGAATAAAATCGAATCATCATATATAAAATGGCTTTTAGAAGTTTTAGGTCCAGTTTTTTTAGGGTCTAAACCTGCTGAAATAATAAATATTTCATTTACTGATGTAAATAGAGAGGAAAAAATTAATGATATTTACAAATATCTATATAAATGTAAAAAAATAGATTTTGTGGTTATTGATAAAGAAAAAAAGGGATTAAAAATATTATTTGTAAACAAAAAAGCATTATCAGAAAAATTAAAATGTAAAAAAACAGTAAATTTTTTAAAGTTTTTAGGATACAAGCAAAATATGAATGTTAATGCTTATTTAGAACATTTAATAGATAAGCTTAAGAGTGATATTTTTCCTGATGAAATAGGTATTTTTTTAGGATATCCTCTTAAGGATGTAATTGGATTTATGGGATATAGTAATTATGAAGTTTCTATGATTAAATATTGGAAGGTTTATGGTGACACAAAACAATCAGAAGACACATATTCCAAGTTTTTACTTCATCGTAAAAAAATGAGAAAATTACTAGACTACATAAGTGTAGATAAAATAGTAAGTTGTTTTTAATTGTATTTTTATATATAATAATCAGAATACACCCTTTTTACTATACAGTTTCAATAATAAATAAGGGTGTATTTTCTACTTTAATATTTTAAAATATTCTAATTTTGATTGTATAACATATCTTTAATATTTATTTTCTTTTCTTGCATTCCATTAGACATCAAGAACTCCTGTGTATCTTCTAGTTCTTTTATATCCTTATCTGTTATTTTAGAACTAAAGTCATACCAAGAATACATTTCTTTTGTTTCATCTAAAGATAACCCAACTTCTTTAGATACAACATCCATCACTTCGTCCTTGCTTTCATTCATATATTTTAAAGTTTCTTCATGAACCTTCATAAATCTTTTTACTAACTCAGGATATTTTTCAGCAAAATCATCACTTACAGCAGTAACTATTATTCCACTTACTAATTCTTCTCCATTTACAATCATTTTAGCGCCTGAATTTATTGTTTTCAATGCCACTGGACCTGCAAGCATTGCTACATCAGCACTTTTACTTTCTAATGCAGAAGCAGCACTAGGAATATCCATATTTACATATTCAACATCATCTGTAGTATAACCTTCCTTATCAAGTGCAGCAATCAACAATTGATGAAGTATAGTACCTTTTGGACCTACAATTTTTTTACCTTTTAAGTCTTTTATAGACTTAATATTTTCATTATTAGTTATAAGCATATACCCTTTTGGTGAACGGCTATAAATATTCGTAATTTTAAGGCCAACGCCATTTGAAGCAGCTATTATTGCAGATGTCCCACCCAGTGCATGTAAAAAATCTAGCTCACCTGATGCTAGTGCTTGAGTTTGCTCTGGCCCTGTTGTCAATTCATGGAAATTAACTTTTATATTGTCCTTTTTAAATTCCTTTCCAAATAAATCATCCTTTTTTTCTAATATACTAGGAACATTAAGTGGTGATTTCACATAAGTTAGATTTATTTCCTTAGGTAAACTAGCCTCTTTTTTTGCAGGTGCATCTTTCTCATCATTTGTTGTTGAACATCCCACAGTCCCAACCAACATCATTATTAAAGATGTCATTACTGCTAAAATCTTCTTGTTTTTTTTAATCAATTAAAACTCCCCCAATTCCCTTAATATTTCTTTTTTCAAGCTTATATAATAGTTTTTAGTTAAATCTCTATTATATTCATTTTCGACACTAAACTGTTTAATCCTTTTATTTTTACTAAAAACAATTATTTTCTTTGCTATTTCCATAGCTTCTTCAATATTGTGAGTTACAAATACTACACCTTTTTTAGTATTTTTATGGATATTTACAACTTCTTTTTGCATTTTTCTTCTTGTGAAGTAATCTAGTGCTGCAAATGGCTCGTCCATTAGCAAAATATCTGGATTAAAGGAAAGTGCTCTTGCTATACTTACTCTATGAGCCATTCCTCCTGATAATTCATTTGGATATGAGTTTTTAAATTTTTCAAGCTTCATCATTTTTAAATACTTGTCTAAATCAACTTTATTTCTATTATCTTTTTCAGTATGTAAAAGTATATTTTCACTTACATTCAGCCATGGCATAAGTCTACTTTCTTGAAATACCATTCCTACTTTTGGAGTACACTTTTTATCATTATTAAAAAAATATATGTTTCCACTAGTAGCATTTTCAAGCCCTGCTAAAATTCTAAGTAGCGTTGTTTTCCCACATCCACTTTCACCTAATATAACAGTTATCTCTTCACTAGATATATTTAAAGATACATTATCAAGAACTAAATGCTCTTTATTATCAACTAAATATTTCTTGTGTATATTCTCTAGCAAAAATCCATTTCTAACCATTTAAATCAACCTGCTTCCCTTTGCTAAATTTTGCTATTGCCTTTGAAAATAAATAATCTGAAAGTATACCTAAAAATCCAATAACAAAAATTCCTACCAACACAACATCAGTTCTAGACATATCTTTCCCATCAGAAATCAAATATCCTAGCCCTGAAGAAGCTGCAATAAGCTCTGCTCCAATTATAGCTCTAAAACTATACCCAAGCCCTAAACTAAGTCCAACAACAATATCTAACATAGAATTAGGGATTATTATTTTATAAAAAATTCTCTTTCTAGATAAATTAAAAGATTTACCTACTTCTATTAATTTATTGTCACAATTTTTTATACCTTTCAATGTATTTAAAAATATTGGAAAAAAGGACGCCAAAATAATAATTATAATTTTAGATTCTTCACCTATACCAAACCATAAAATAAGCATTGGCACCAAAGCTAGTGGAGGTGTACTTCGCATAAATTCAAATAGTGGTTTGAAATATTCATACATTTTTTTATTTACTCCAAATACAACTCCAAGTGGTATAGCCATCAATGAACTTATTAAAAAACCTATTAATATCCTTCTTACACTGGCATAAACATTTAAGAAAATAGAACCGTCATATATCATTTTTATAAAAGTATCTAAGACTATTTCAGGAGGAGGCAGAATATAGCTACTCCATATACCCAAAACACATACTATCTTCCATAAAATTAAAATTATTAAAAAAATATAATATCCTTTAAACCTTTTATGAATTTTCTCAAACATATAAAACTCCTTTTAACATATCTATCCCTGCTACCCTTTTTATTTTTTAATATCTTAAATAATAATTAAGCTATATCATAAGATTTAATCTATGCCAAGTCTTAATCCACCTGAACTCATTCTATCAGAAGGTGTAGAATCTGTTTTTAAGCCAGACAATCTTTCAGATGGCTGTATAATGACTATTTGTCCAGGTTCAACAAATTCCATATGATAAGATTCCCCTGAAGTCTGACCAATAAAAGTCTTCCATGATAGTTTTGATACTTTAGGATATGGTTCTCTTCCAGTCCAAGCTACTAATGCATCTGGGTCAACACAACAAGGTCCTTCAAGAATTAGAGGGTTACCATCTGTTATTATAGCAACATCTTGATTTTGACCTGTTTTATTTACTAAATGTGTAGTAAAAAGACCTTTTTGAGATATTACCCCTGAGCCAATCAATTTTACACTGTAATTTAATTGTTCAGAAAATGCCAATAAGTTTTCACTCTCAACATAAATGGAATCACCTGGGTCAATTGATATTACATCTACGTGGTAAGCATTTTGAGCTAGGTAAATTTCACCTTCACCTTCAACCACCATTATTGGCATTTGTTCTCCTGTCAATGACCTCTGAACATGACCTAATAACGCTCTTCCTAATCCACCACCATTACTTGGACCTAACAGCAATTTTTCAAAATTAAAATTTCCTTTAAAGGCTACCATAGCACCTTTTTTTGCAAAAAATTTACCACTTCCCCTTGCTATACACATAAGCTCATTTGTCACCTGAACCTCCCATGACTAAAGTCACAGAGTTCCTGCTTCACAGAATTTTGCATACTAAAATATGTATTCTCCACAGGCTATCCCCGTAGTTCCTACGGTTCTTACATAAGTTATTTATTTTGAACTGTTATTAATCTTAATCCTTCTTTTAATATATTTATACTTGCATTTATATCTCTATCGTGAGTTTCATTACAACTAGGACAAATCCATTCTCTTATATTTAAGTTCTTCACTTCCTCGTTTTTGTACCCACATTTA
>NZ_JADGMN010000032.1:0-26765 GCF_020662285.1 Clostridioides sp. ES-S-0108-01
GGTAATATTCAGCCCTTTCTAAATAATCATCTTCAAGTGCTCTTTGCATCTCAATATTTATATGATTATTTTCTTCATCTTCAGCTAAAATATCAAGTCTAGGTCTTTTCTCACCAATGTAATTAATTGTTGGGTCAGTTTCAACTCTAATTATTCTTTTTATTTGAGTAAACGGTTTGATATTCTTATTAGCATATGGAGCATCTTTGAGAATATCATTTATAAAATTTACAAGTAAATCGTAATCATTATTTAGAGTAAATAATGATTTAAATACCTCATCATACTCAGGCTTAGCATATCCATCTTCAGTTACAACTTCACCAACATTTTCACTAGTCAATATTTCTTTTGGGATTAAACCCTTGATTTTATCTAACTTCTCATTAGAAAAATCACCTCTACTAAGTATATCATTTAATTTTTTAGTCCATTCTCTGTCCTTTTCTTCAACTATAGTTCGTTTATACTCTTTTGACGTTTTAATAATCTTAGATTTTTCTTCTAATTTTTCTCTCATATCAACACCTCTTTTTTATTATATCAATTTTTTCTTAATTAATCTCTTTTTTATATATAATTACCTCCCTCATTATTTAATTGATTAATGAATGCAATTTATTTTTTATTTACTTAAAATAGCTTATTTTTTCTTTATTTGAATAATATGGGATAGATTTACTTTTTTTGAAAAAATATTTTAATATATTAGGCCCTACTATACTTTAATATAAATATTTTTGGCTTATAAAAGTAAGTAAATCTAGAGAACAATTGTATAAAAAGACGAGTAATTGGGAATATATTTATGAATGTATTGGAGTTTACAAGGCTAAGTAACGAAAAAGATGGAATAAAAGTAAGAAAATTTGAATAAAGAAATGAATTCTTAAAGCAGGACTCATTTCTTTATATTCATAAACTATAACTTTTTTAAGTATATTATTTTGTAGACTCAAATTTATTAACCCATCTATTTGACATAGAATCTATATTAAATATAGAATTCATGTCTATTATGTCCAATGGAATTATAGTAAAAAAAATATTTCTCACTAAAAAAACGATATCATCTAAATCTTCTTTATAAAAAAATCCATTAATATTCAAATAAATAAAGATTATTAGAAAAATTACAATTAAATGGTATCTTAAAATATTGAAATTATATTCAATATTTTTTAATGCAGAAAATTTTCTACTAAAGAATGTAAGCGTTATTTTATTGATAAAGGTAGCAAGATACAAGTACACAATCAAGGAAACTGTAGGGATAAAGTATATTAATATTGGTGACTTCATAAATTTAGAATTTATTAAAATAAATAAACTTATAAATGAAATTAAAAATATGTAAAAAGTTAATGTACATATAAAAACAATTTTATTTTTAAAAAACAATAAAAAATACTATACAGTTAAACGTTGTATTGAATAATAGCATAAAACTCTCCTTTATTAATTTTTTATTAAATTATACATTAAAAAAATAAAAAAGTTTTTTTCATACTTTTTTGATGTATATAGCAGTATAAATTTTTGTGATTATTTTGATTAATATATTGCAAATTTATACTGACTTATAATTGTTGGAGGAAGAACTAATGAAAAAAAGAAATATTAGAATCAATGACATGGTTCAGAGTAAATTTAAGTAAGTTTTAAAATATTACAAGGGGAAACAATATTGTATCAACTTCAAATTGAAATTTTCAAAATATAGTTATTACCCTAACTTTAAAGTGGAAAAAATATTAATAATCAATCATAAAATACCTTGTAAAGTTATGAAATTTATAAATGTTTTTTGGATTAAAGTGATTCAAATTATTATCTCTTATGTACTGCGAATTCTTATCTTTTATATATTAGTGAGTTTAGGAATAAATCCTGAACTTGAATGGTTGGCAGTTATTATATCTAAGATGTTAATATATTATAATAAAAATATTAAGTAGATAATTAAAATAAATATGTATAGATATTTACTTATTAAAATGTAAAAGAGGTCTTTAAAATAAAGTGTGTATTCCTCTAAAAAATGGTGATAATTAAAATATTAAATATCACTATATAAAAGGAAGGTGCACACTTTATTTTAAAGACCTATGTTTGGATTAGAGAATAATCAATTTTGAAACATTCACATTTTTGTTTATATTTATGTATATTTTATACTCTTATAATAAGCATTAAGTAAGAACTTTTTTACAAGCTAATAATTATTACTTATAGTTAGAAAGAATTGGTTTTAAAAAAATTAATTAGAATTATTTTTATTTATATTTAAACTATTCAAATTGTTTTCCCAGTTTTTTATCTCCTTTTTAATTTCTTCGCTTAAAGTATCACTTGAAGACATTTTCTTTAATTTATCATTCAAAGATTTCTTTTGTTCTTCTGAAAGATCTGTTTTTATTGTAGGATCAATAATATCTATTACATCTTTTACATCAAAATCAACAAATTTGCATAATTCTTCTAATGATTAATTAGAAATTCTACATATTCATATGACCATTCCTTATAATTTTTTCCGTTCTTTAATATGAATTCATTAACTTCATAACTTTGATTTGCTAATTCAAAGAATGAACCTGAAGGATCCATTATATCATTTATAGAATTTTCATACTCAACAATATTAATTTGTCTTATTAATTTCTCTTTTTCTGTTAAGTTATTATAGTTTTTGTTAACAAAAGAAACTAATCCGAATTCAAAATTCAAAATTGAATCTTTACGTTCTCTTACTATATTTTCTCCCAATTCTTTAAGACCTTCTAAATTTTTATCAATAGCTTTATCTCTAATATCTATTAATTGTTCTATACTTAAATCTTCTAAGTTTTTAGATACCATTTCTTCATTATATTTGGTTATATCTTGTCCTTTCACATTAGTATTTTCATCAGCGAAAACAAATACTTAAATGAGCTAAAATTTGAGTCCAATTTCTAATTTTCTGAGTCCATTTTTCAGAAATATCCATAATTGCTAAGTATAATGATTTGTGAAAAGAATCATCCGAAGGAAAAATAGACTTCGATTTAGTAACTTTTCTTAATAATCTATTGTATTGTAACTTTACATTGAATTTGTAGTATATATCAATGTTCTTATCTCTTGAGGATATTTAAAGTATGTTGCTAGCTTATTCCAATTGCTTCGCCAACTTCTTAATGCTATCGCATATTGATTACCCCATTTTTCCTCTAAGAGCGATAGCTCACTTAACGCTACCTCTTCTGTAATTGCAGCATACACTTTCTTTAAATCTTTTGCAAATTCTTTTCTATTTTTATATGATACATAATTTAAAGTATTTCTAATTTGATGCACAACACATCTTTGTATTTCAGTATCGGGAAATACTGCTTTAATTGCATCAGAAAATCCAACTAGTCCATCTACAGAAGCTATTAATATATCCTTAACTCCTCTGTTTCTAACATCTGTCAGTACCTTTAGCCAATACTTTGAACTTTCATTTTTTCCAATCCATATTCCTAAAACCTCCTTTATACCTTCTAAGTTAATGCCGATAGCTATATATGTTGCTTTGTTTATTATTCTACCTTCATTTCTAACTTTGTAATGTATAGCATCCATAAATACAATTGGATAAATCATATCAAGTGGTCTATTTTCATGAGCTAAAGGTATAACTCTATCATTAATTTTAGCTATTAGTGAATGAGAGATATCTATTCCGTAAATACTTTTAAGATGACTTGAAATATAGTATTAAATAGGGTAACAGTTGTAATACCTATGGTAGACATGTCTCTACTTATAAAAAGTGTATTATCTTTCAAAAGTAATTTAAATTTAATAGTTTTGGTTTTAGTGTCAAATGTAGCTTTTATTATATTGACAATCATGTTACTGTCTAAGGTGTTCAATTCTGAGGAAATACTTTTTGGCAATAGCAAGAGTTTTTCTTTCTTATAGAAAAAAGATGTAACATAAAAAAAGGGTCTATACCAACTGTAAGTGATGGTGTTATTTTATATGCAGTAGGGTTAGTTCTATTGATTTATGTTGGTTCTTTAGTGCAAATTAAATTTGGTATGGCAGGTATTATAATTACACAATTTATGATAATTTCTTTGCCATTAGTGTTTGCATATTATATTAAAGCTGATTTTAAAGAAGTATTTAGTTTGAAAGTTACTAAATTGAAGCATCTATTAGAGAGCATTGTTCTTTGGATTGGTGGATATATACTTATTATAATTATAACACAACTAATTTTATTCTTATTTCCTCAAAGTATGGAAGTTGCTGAAAGTTTAAATAAGGCTCTTTTTATGAAAGATAGTGTTCTACTGAATTTACTCGTAATAGCTTTATTACCAGCTATATGTGAAGAAATGTTCTTTAGGAGATTTATATTTTCTTTATTTAGTAAATCAAAGGATAAAAATAAATTTGTTAAGCTGGCTATAATATGTAGTAGTGTACTATTTGGGATTATGTATACGGATTTTATTAGAATAATTCCAACATCAATATTAGGTATTATATTTGCATACAATGTATATAAATATGGTTCAATATTTGTGTCAATGTTATTGTATTTTTTAAACAATGGTGTAGCAGTTATATTAAATCATTATACAACTGGAAATATAACCAACTTGTATAAATTTATTTAAGTTGATTTTTCGAACTTAAATGTACTTAAATTTGTTTTAGTTCTTAATAATAAGTCTTATATTAGTTATGTTAGGGGCAAAAGTTCTAGATAGAAAGTCTTTAAGAAACTAAGTATAAATTTACTATATGTATTAAAATATTAATAAGCACTAAAGTATATAAATATATTTTGTATATAAAAATACTTTAGTTCTATTTTATATATTTTAATTATATGAATTGTTTATTGTTTCATTTATACAATATTTCCATCATATAAATGAAACAATAAACAGTTTTTATTTTAGAAATTTATATTTAAATAATCAAGTAGAATGCGAGATATTAAAAAAATTAACTTTAGCACTATTTAAGTTATTTATTTATAAAAATTAATAACTGGTTTGTCGAAACCATTATAACAAGAAAAAAGTGAAAAAGCAAAGTATGAATATATTGTAAATACTGTGTTTTAAGGAAAAGTAGTCATTTCTTGTAAAATGGATAGTTTTGAAAAGAAAATAGTAAAATTATAATATAAAAATAAAACTTTTCAGATAATTTAAAGAAAAATAAGCACCTCTTAATAGATAATTATGTGCCAAAATAATCCAATTTATTTTCTATTATACCTATATGAAATATATAAATCAATAGTTAAGACAACTAATATGCTACATTCTATAATTATAGTAGCAGGAAATTTTACAAAATTAAAATAAATATAAACTATCCATTTTACAAGAAATGGAAACTTTTGATATGTACTTGTTTGCTAATAAAATATAATCAAATAGAGGTGTTTTAATGGGAGGAAATTTTTATGAGGAATTTACAAAAAAAGTTGATGTTTTTTTTATTTATTTGTATAATTTTACAAATTGCAAACACAACACCAATCTATTCTTTACACAAATTCTACAAAAACAACTCCGCAAATAACTTTAAATCTATTGTGTATAATAATCAGCTTATTAGCAAATATGCATTACAGATAATATTTATTATGACTATAATATGTATAATACTTATATTCTATATAATATATGATAAATTAAATTTTAGAATTAAATTGCAAAGTATAGCATATACAGATAACCTTACAGGAGCAAATACTATAGATAAATTTGTAATTGATGCTAACAAAATATTATGTAAAAATACTCAAGTAAAGTATGCCTTACTATATATAGATATTGATAAATTTAAATATATAAATAATTTATTTGGATATGAAGTTGGAAATGAAATTTTGCGTAATTTAACAAAGATTATTAAGAATAATATATTTGAAGAAGAAATGTTTGCAAGAATATCTGCGGATAATTTTATTATAATTATGAAATATACAAAAGAGGAAGATATAACAAATAGGTTAAAGATTATATTTCGAGAACTAGACTTGTTTAATGATAAGCAAGAGGAAAAGTATAAGCTAGTTTTAAGTTGTGGAATATATTTTATACTTCCAGAAGATAAAGATATTAATTCAATCATAGATAGGGCTAATATATCTCATAAAATGGCAAAAGGAGGGCATAAAAGTTCATATGCATTTTATGATAATAAGATTCATGACCAAGAGATAAAAGAAAAAGAAATGGAAAATACAATGTTTTCAAGTCTAGAAAATAAAGAATTTATTGTATATTTGCAACCTAAGATAGAACTTAATACAGGAGAGATACAAGGTTCAGAAGCACTTGTTCGATGGAAAAGCCCTGATAAAGGATTAATACCTCCAAATGAATTTATCCCATTTTTTGAAAAAAACGGTTTTGTTATAAATTTAGATTTATATGTGCTTGAAGAAGTATGTATGCACCTTAGAAAATGGATTGATGCAGGCATAAATCCAGTGACCATTTCAGTTAATGTTTCAAGAATACATTTATATTGTAATAATTTCATAGAAACATATAAGAATATAATTGATAAATACAACATACCTGCAAAGTATATAGAACTTGAATTAACAGAGAGTATTATATTTGATAACTTTGATATTTTAATTGATATAATGGATAATTTAAAAAAAATAGGGTTTTTAATATCTATGGATGATTTTGGTTCAGGATACTCATCATTAAATATGTTAAAAGAAATTCCTATGGATATTTTAAAGCTTGACCAAAAATTTATTATGGAAACTTATAATAGTAAAAGAAGTAAAATAATTGTTACTAAAGTAGTAGAAATGGCAAAAGAGTTAGGTATGAAAGTGATATCAGAAGGAGTTGAGACAGAAGAACAGTTTGAACTTTTAAAGGAAGTAAAATGTGATATGGCACAAGGATATTTGTTTGGAAAGCCAATGCCAATTGAAGAATTTGAATATTTGTTGTGTCTAATTCAACAAAAGAGTAAGTAATTTGTCTTATAAAAATTTAGTAAATTATATTAAAAATGAATTCTAATGTAGTGTTCATTTTTTTTTGTAAAATTTTTTATGATTTTATTAAAAAGCAATTGACATATAGTTTGTATTATTATATTATTGTATTAATGCATTAATACAATAATATAATAAGGAGGTATGAACATGGAGTGGGAACTTGATAATAATAAACCTATATATATACAATTAGTAGAACATCTAAAGTTAAAAATAATTTCAGGGGAAATTAAAATAGGCTCTAAATTAGAAACAGTGAGAGCGCTCGCAGAAGATGCTGAAGTCAATCCAAATACAATGCAAAAGGCTCTAACAGAACTTGAAAGACAAGGTTTAGTTTATAGTCAGAGAACTAAAGGAAGATTTGTAACAGATGATAAGGAAAAAATAAAAGCTATGAAAGAGGAAATAGCTAATGTGGAGATAAATACATTAAAAGAGACTCTAGAAAAACTTGGATATGATAAAGATGAAATGATAAAACTTATTACAGAAAATCTGAAAGGGGAATTATAAAATGGATAAAAATACAAATAATGTTTCTCAAGATGGAATAGTTGAATTTAAAGGTGTGAACAAAAGTTATGGAACTAAGAATGTTTTGAAGAATATTGACTTAAATATACCAAAAGGAAAAATAGTTGGATTATTAGGACCTAATGGAAGTGGTAAAAGTACAATGATTAAGCTAATGAATGGATTACTACATCCTGATAATGGTGAAATTATGATAAATGGAATTAAACCGTCTGCGGAGACTAAAAAAATAGTTTCATATTTACCAGAAAGAACTTATTTAAATGATTGGATGAAAGTATCAGATTTACTTAAGTTTTTCTATGATTTTTATAGTGATTTTGATGTTAGAAGAGCAAATGAAATGATTAAAAGCTTGGATATTGATGTAAATGAGAGATTAAAGACAATGTCTAAAGGAACTAAAGAAAAAGTTCAACTTATCTTAGTTATGTCAAGAAATGCAAGTATATATATATTGGATGAACCTATTGGAGGTGTTGATCCAGCTGCAAGGTCATATATACTTAAAACTGTATTAAAAAATTATTCTGAAGATAGTACTTTGCTGATTGCTACTCATTTAATAAGTGAAATAGAAAATATATGTGACGAGGTAATATTCATATCAAAAGGAGAAATAGTGTTACAAGGAGATGTTGAATCAATAAGAGAAGAAAAAGGAAAATCTATAGATGCATTATTTAGGGAGGAATTCAAATGTTAGGTAAATTATTAAAATATGAGTTAAAAGCAAGTGGAAGAATATTCATACCATTATATATAGTTATATTGATAGTAGCTGTATTTAATGGAATATTTATGAATACAAATACATTTCAGATACAGGGAATATTAATACTGATATTGACAAGTCTTTTTATGGCATTAGGAGTTTTAACTGTTGTAGTTACAATTCAAAGGTTTAGAAAAAATCTCTTAGGGGATGAAGGTTATTTAATGTTCACTCTTCCTGTTAGCACTAGTTCACTTATATTGTCTAAATGCATAACAGCACTTATATATGCTGTACTTAGTTTTATAGTTGCAGTATTAACTTTTGGAGTATTTATGATTTCTAGTACTTATGGAGTTCTCTTACCTGAAATTCTAGAGTTGCTTAATACTAGTTTTAAATGGATTTCTGAAAACTTTTTAGATATTTTATTATTAGTAGTAGTAATGTTTATTTCATATTCGTCATTTATTTTGTTACTATATACATCACTTTCAATGGGACAATTACCAAAATTTAATAAACATAGAAATATAGTGGCATTTGCTTCTTTTATAGCTATAAATATAGTAATATCAATTGTTGGAGATGCACTTGGAAGTATTTTGCCAAATGAAAATATGTATTATCATCTTTATCAAAGTCCTCATTTTATGATTACAATTCTTGGAGGTATTGCAGTTGTAGTAATATTATTTTTCGCTACAAAATTTATATTAGATAAAAAATTAAATTTAGAATAAATGTTTTTATAGAGAGCCACCTTTTGAGTAATATTTAAAGATGGCTCTTATTATTTATATAGTTAATTCATATATATAATATGAATAAATCTTTATTTCTAGTTAAATATGTACACATGTTGTATAATGAGATTGTATGTTAAAATTTATAATAAATAACTATATACTTAATATAAGTAGTGTCAAAATATGGCTTTTATGAGTTATATCAAGAAAACTTAAAAATATGTAGATTTGAGGGAGAAAATATGAAAAGTTATACAAAGGCTAAGTGGAGTGTTTGGGGGATAATTACATTTTCATTTGTTTTAGTCTTATTTTTAAGGATGTCAACTGCTG
Organism: Clostridioides sp. ES-S-0108-01; assembly: GCF_020662285.1. Classification (NCBI taxonomy): domain Bacteria; kingdom Bacillati; phylum Bacillota; class Clostridia; order Peptostreptococcales; family Peptostreptococcaceae; genus Clostridioides; species Clostridioides sp. ES-S-0108-01. The sequence goes on from NZ_JADGMN010000032.1 coordinate 9,371, forward strand.
TTGTTTCAGATAATTTAGCAAATGAGTTAGGTTTTAATTCCATACAAATTTCAAATATAGCATCCTTTTGCCTATATGCATATGCATTTATGCAAATACCTGCAGGAATTTTGATTGATAAATATGGAGCAAGAAAAATTAGTAGTCTTGGAATAATAATGGCAAGTTTAGGTTCAATTTTATTTGGCTTGATTCAAAATATAGAATTAGCATATATTTCTCGTGTAATTGTAGGGGCAGGAACATCAGTAATATTACTTTGTATTTTAAAAATTCAAGGGAGATGGTTTAATAAATCAGAATTTGCTTCTGCAACAGCTAAATTCTCATTTGTAGGGAATTTAGGAGGAGTTCTTGCTACTTTTCCACTTGTGTTTTTGTCTGAACTTGTTGGTTGGAGGAATTCATTTTTATTAATAGGTATAATTGGTGTTGTAATTGGATGTTTTATGTATATTATTGTTAGAGATACACCAAGAGAGTATGGATTTAATGTAGATACTGAGCCTTATAAAGAGTCAGAAAAGATTAATATTATTGAGGGAATTTGGTCTGTTATAAAGAATAAATCAACATGGTATAATTCAATGATAATGTTGTCTTTTGTAGGTCTTACAAGTGCATTTATAAGCTTGTGGGGAGTAAGATACGTAATGGATGTTTATGGTGTGAGTAAGGGTTTTTCTGCATTTATAGTATCATTTTTTACATATGGATTTATATTTGGTTCAATAATTATGGATTTTGTATTTACTAAAATAAGGTCTAGTAAGTTTAATATAATAAAATATGGAGCAATAATAGATTTGTTTATATGGATTGTAATTGTAGTTGTATACCAAGTAAAACCACCAATTATAGTTTTGCCAATATCATTCTTTATTATGGGATGTATAGTTATGTCACATCTACAGGTTTTTAACGATGCTAAGTATAAAAATAAAGAAATTTATTCTGGACTGGCAACTAGTGTTATTAATACTTTTGAATTTATAGGAAGTGGCATTATTAATTTGATTATAGCCATCTCTTTGCAAGTAAATTCATACAATATAGTTGATGGATATAAAAGAGGTTTTGTAGTATTTATAGTACTAAGTATTATAACTATAGTATCATCTCATATAGGGGTAAAAAATGACGATTTCAAGACTCTATAGTGCTTTATTAATTAGTTTAATTTAGTATTATATTTTTGCATATAACAAAGGGTTTATATTTATTTTAGATGTATAATTGGAATATAAATCTTGTTTACTATATATAAATGGTATTGTATTATATTAAATAGAAAATAAGAACTTTAAACTATAATATTGGTTCTAAAATATAAGGTAAGGAGTTTTTTATGGATACGACGAAAATAGATGATATAAGCAAGTTAGATTTAAATAATCTAGATATTAATAAGATTGATATGGGAGGTATAATGGAAAGCCTGTTAGAATGGGCAACTACAAGCGGAGTAAAACTTATAATAGGTATACTTATACTTTCTATTGGATTTAAAATAATAAAAAAATTTGTAAACCATGTTATGTTATTACTTGATAAAAGAGATATTGATTTAACTTTAAGGAGGTTTTTGAAGTCTCTTCTTTTAAGTGTGCTTAAAGTTGTTGTTATAATCGTTGTTCTGGAATATTGGGGAATGAGTTTATCTAGTTTTGCTGCTGTGATAGCATCAGCAGGGGTAGCAATAGGTTTGGCATTACAAGGTAGTTTATCAAATTTTGCTGGAGGATTTATCATACTTTTGATTAGACCTTTTAAAGTAGGAGATTACATAGAAGCAGTAGGTCATGGAGGAACAGTTGAACAGATAGGACTTTTTTATACACAAATGGTTACTCCAGATAATAAGCAGATACTTATACCTAATGGTTCTGTATCAAATGATAGTCTAATAAACTATTCAGCAAAAAATACTAGACGAGTTGATTTAATATTTAGTGTAGGATATGAAGATGATATACTTAATGTTAGAAGAGTACTTAAAGATATTGTTAATAATCATAAATTAATAATAAATGAACCGGAACCATTTATAGGAGTAGTAGAACATGGAGATAATGCTATTAAATTTGCAGTTAGAGTTTGGTGTAAGACAGAAGATTATTGGACAATTTATCTTGATTTACTAGAAGAGGTTAAAGTTAGGTTTGATGAAGAAGGAATTACGATTCCATATCCTAAAATGGATTTAACGTTAAAAGAATTAAACAAAATTTAATTGTTTAATATGGTGTTTAAATTCAAGAATATCATATAGATATATTTATAAAATTTTTAAAAAATTAATAAGTATTATTATTTTATAAGTAAAAATATAAAAAAATGGAGGTGTCTCAAAATGAACTTTTTAGTTTATGAGGCACTCTTTTTGTATGAAATCAAATATATTTTTATTATTTTAACAATGAAAAAGAAAATTATCTCTATTTTGAGATAGTACTATTTTTTATGTAACTTTGATTTTAATAAATATAAATAATAAATATAAACTTTAAAGTTTTAAAATTACTAAAATAGGAGGAATTTTTAATATAAAAGGGTAAATAAAGGGTTTAGAGGACATAATATAGAATAAATTAATTATTTAAGGAGGATTTTTATGTGTAAAAAAATGTATTTATTAGTGGTAAGTATACTTATAGCAGGTTTATTAACTGCATGTAGTGGGAGTCCAACTACAGATTCGGGACAAGCACAGAATAATACAAAAAAAGATACAAATGCTTCAAATAGTGCTTTAAAAGATGAAAAAAATAATGAAAATTTAATGGAACAAGATTTTAAAGTACCGTACACAGATGCAATAAACATATTTAAAGATAAGTACAAGGATGCTGATATAGTAGATTTAAGTCTTGAAAGAGATTTAAACAAATTTGTTTACACTGTTGAAGGTGTAGATGGTAATAATGAATATAAGATGAAAATAGATGCTAATACAAAAGATGTACTGCAAGATAAGACAGAAAAATTGGATTCAGAAGATTTAAATGGAGTTGCAAGAAAAGAAAAATTAGATTTAAGTGACATAATAACACCTCAACAAGCTATGGAAATTGCATTAAAAGAACAAAATGGAATAGTTAAAGAATGGAGCTTAGATAAAGATTTAGATGTTACTTTTTATAAAATAAGAATAGATAAAGATAAAAATGAATATGACATAAAGGTAGACTCTAAAAAAGGAACTATATTGGAAGTAGAAAAAGAAGATTAGAAGTTTTAAATTACTTTTAAAAGATTTATTTTTTGAATAAATTTTGTTTAAAATATAACAAGCAGGGTATAAAAAGATTAAATAACTATTTTAGGAGGAGTACGGTATGTCATTGAAATCACTAAAAATAAAAGAAAATTTATATTGGGTAGGTTCGCTTGACCCTGATTTAAGAGTATTTGACATAATTATGTATACACCTTATGGAACTACTTATAATTCATATGTATTAAAAGGGACAGAAAAAACAGTTTTATTTGAGACAGTTAAAGATAAGCATTTTGACAATTATATTGAAAGATTAAATGATTTAAATATAGATTTTGAAAAAATAGACTATATTGTTGTAAGTCATACTGAACCAGACCATGCAGGAAGTGTTGAAAAGCTTTTGGGTTTAGCTAAAAATGCAAAAGTAGTGGCTTCAGAAACTGCAATTAAATATCTTAAGGAAATCGTAAACAAAGAATTTGAATATGTTGCAGTTACAGATGGAGATACATTATCAATTGGAGATAAAACTTTAGAATTCTTCTCTGTACCTATGCTTCATTGGCCAGATACTATATACACATATATAAAAGAGGACAAAACTCTTGTAACGTGTGATTCATTTGGTAGTCATTATAGCAATGACAAGATAGTAAATACACTTGATGAAGATGAAGAAAAGGATTATTTAGATGCTTTGAGATACTATTATGATTGTATAATGGGACCATTTAAGCCATCTATGGTAACTGCTATAGAAAAGATAAAAGATTTAGATATAGACACTATATGTCCAGGTCATGGTCCAGTATTAACTGAAAATCCTAGAAAAATTATAGACCTTTATTACAACTGGAGTGTAAATGAACAAATAAAGTTAGAAAAAGAAGTTACAATTTGTTATGTTTCTGCACATGGCTATACAAAGATTATGGCAGAAGCTATAAAATCGTATATTGAAAAAAATAGCAATTATAAAGTAAATTCATTTGATGTAATAGAGCATAAACAAGAAGATATTTTAGCAAAAATAGCAGTATCACAAGGTGTATTATTTGGAACACCAACAATATTAGGAGATGCATTAAAGCCTATATGGGACATATTAGTATCCTTAAATCCAGTTCTTCATGGTGGAAAAGTTGCTTCAGTCTTTGGTTCATATGGATGGAGTGGAGAAGGTATAGAAAACGCTATGGAGAGGATAAATCAGCTTAGAATGACAGCAGTAAAACCTTTTGCCGTTAACTTTAAACCATCAAGTGAAGAGATTGATAAATTACACTCTTATACAGGTAAATTCCTAGATAAGTTAAATTCTACTTTTGGAAGTAAAAAGAAAACTAAGAAATTTAAATGTGTAATTTGTAACGAAGTATTTGAAGGGGATAGCGCTCCAAGTGTATGCCCTGTGTGTGGAGCTAAGGAAGACCAATTTATAGAAGTTGAAGAAGATGAAGTTACTTTTAGAAAAGATACTGATGAATACTTTGTAATAGTAGGAAATGGAGCAGCTGGTTTTTATGCAGCAGATGCTATAAGAAAAAGAAATAAAACTTGTAAGATAACTATGATTTCTAATGAAGATGAGTTAACTTACTATAGACCTGCACTTTCTGATGGTATAAATGAAGAACTTGGTTCGGATTTCTATATGGAAGATAAAGCTTGGTATGACAAAAATAATATAGTAGTAATATTAGGAACAAATGTAGATAAGTTAGATGAAGTAAATAAAACTATTATAGTAAATGATGGAGCTATTAAATTTGATAAGCTTGTAATAGCTACAGGAAGTAGAAACTTTATACCACCAATTAAAGGTCATGATTTAGAAAATGTGTTTACTCTTAGAAATATAAAAGATTTATATAGTGTAAAAGAAGCGCTAGAAAAATCTAAGAAAGTTGTAGTAATTGGTGGAGGTTTATTGGGGCTTGAAGCTGCATGGGAATTTAGATTAAAAGGATTAGAAGTAGTAGTAGTTGAAGCAATGGATAGCATATTATCAAAACAACTTGATAAAGAAGGTAGTAAAATATTAGAACAATGTGTAAGAGATACAGGTATAGATGTAAGATTGGGTGTAGCAGTCGATGGTATTGAAGGTGATGGAAAAGCTCAAAAAGTTATATTTAAAGATGGAGATAGTGTCGATTGTGATATGGTAGTATTTTCAATTGGTGTAAGAGCAAATACTCAAATGGTTCAAGACACATCTGTAAAAATTGATAGAGGTATTGTTGTAGATAAGACATTACAGACAAATGTTAGAGATATATATGCTTGTGGAGATGTTGCACAAGTAGAAAATACTAGTTTAGCAATATGGCCATCTTCAGTAGAAATGGGAAAAATAGCAGGGGCAAATGCAAGTGGAGATAATTTGACATTTGAAAGTGATGTGTATCCAGTTTCATTAGATGCAATGAATGTAAAAGTATTTAGTATTGGTAATATACAAAATTTTGATAAAGAAATTTCATCAAAAGATGAAGGTAAAAGAATATATAAAAAATTATTTATAAGAGAAGGTTCGTTAGTAGGAGCTATACTTATAAATGATTTAAGTTGTACTGTGAAATTGATGAGATTAATATCTGAAAAAGGTGATTTTGAGGATATTATGAAGGCAGATATACTATAATTTAAATATACTAGAACAAAAAGTCTTAAAATATGACAATTCATATTTTAAGACTTTTTTGTTATAATATATAATAAAATAATTATACCTTAACTGTAAATTTATATAGATTATTTACTTTTTAATATTAGATTCATTTTTTGAGATTCGTATATAATAAAAATATAGAGTATATAATAATAGTTAAAGTTAAAAAAGGGGAAAAGCAATATGCAGTATATACAAGAATTACTTGATTTGACTCAAAATTATTGGGCATTAGCCACAATAATTGGTTTGTTAAGTGCATTTATAGAAAGCTTTATACCAGCCCTACCGCTTGTTGCTATAGTTACAGCAAATGCTGCAATACAAGGCTTATTGCTTGGATGTTTGTTATCATGGATTGGTTCAGGACTTGGGACAACCTCATTATTTTTATTAATAAGCAGATTTAATGATAGTAGGCTTTTTAACAAGTTGAGAAATAGCAAAACTGAAAAAGCAATAAGTTGGATGGATAAACAGGGATTTAAGTTATTGTTTATAGCATATGCCTGTCCATTTATGCCTGGTTGTTTAGTTACTATAGCATCAGCTTTTGGTAAAAAAGATGTAAAAGATTTTGTGCCAGCAATGTTGGCAGGAAAATTTGTAATGTTTATAGTGATAAGCTATGTGGCAAGTGATATAGAAGGCTTTATAACAAGCCCTTTAAAGATAGCATCATTTATATTATTGGTGTTTTTATCATGGAAAATTGGAAATAGAGTCAATAGAAACCTTGAAAATCATAATTATGAATTTCATCATAAAAAACACCATAATGATAAAGATGATAGAAAAATTTAGTTTGATAAAAAATAAAGATTGCCTTAAATTAATTAATTAATTAATGTCTAAATCGCAAATTTAATCTACTTATACAAATGAACCATAGAAAGTATAAGAATATTGTTCAGATTTACGTGAAATTTATAATATTGTAACTTAAGATATAGGAAGACAATTTAGAGAATTAAAAGGTTAAATTTTAAATGGAAAGAGCAGTTGATTGAAATAGATTGACTGCTCTTTTTATAAATATAATTAAATATTGCTCTAGATATATTCCTTGTTACAGTAATGAAACTAGTATGTATTTATCACAAAAAGTAAAATATGAAAGATTTATTTATACTTACTCTAAAATAATGTCAATTATTAGTTATAAATATGATTATAATAAAATATAAAATTGATACCCAATCAAAAAAATAACAATGAAATTTAAGAGTTTAGATATGAATTTTTCTGTTTTTGAGCTAGTTTTTATAGGGAGTAGAGAAATGTTTATAGTAATGGGGAAAAACAGTTCAATACCTTCTTTAGTAATAAGGTCAAGGCAAATGTGAGAGAAATATCCTATTATAAATCCACTAGACAAACATGAGAAAACTATATTGTTGTTAGTGAAGATTGTCAGAGATTTAAAAAAACCGTAAATAATTAATAAGGCAATTAGACTATGAGTAAATCCTCTATGTCTAAACCTACTTCCAAATAACTTGTAGATTAATATAAATTTTTTACTTATATAAGAACCTCTCATATCTATATCTGGAAACAAAGAACCTAAATATGCAAAATAAATATAAATTATAATTAATACTATTTTATATGCAATATCGTATTTAACTAGATATATATTGTTTATAAAGGGGAGTATCAAAAGTGCAAATATATATCCTCCCCTTTCATGTGTTTCTTTTATCATATAAAAATCCTCCTGAATCGTCACTATAAACATAATACTGGTAAATTTAGACTATCTTTTATTATATTATATAGCAAACATAAGTTTTTTTCAAAAGGATTTTAATATTTAATTAATCTTGACATTTTAAATTTTTATAATTTTCTAAAGCACCATTCCAATTGACTACATTAAACCAGTTAGCAATGTATTCATTTCTTCTATTTTGATATTTTAAATAGTAAGCATGTTCCCAAACATCAAGACCTATTATAGGAGTTAGGTTTTTACTTACAGGGCTGTCTTGGTTTGGAGTAGTCACAATAGATAATTTACCATCTTTAGTAGCTACAAGCCAAGCCCAACCAGAACCAAAGACGTCTAAAGCAGCCTTTTGGAACTCTTCTTTAAATTTTTCAAAAGAACCAAAGTCTCTATCAATAGCTTCTTTTAAAGACTCAGAAGGTATAGTTTTTTCAGGTGTCATTATATCAAAAAAGAATTTATGATTATAAGCTCCACCTGCATTATTTCTTACTGTTGTAGCAATATCTTTAGGTAAAGAATCTAAATTTTGCAATAATTCACATAAAGAATAGTTATAAAGCTCAGGATATTTTTCAAGAGCAGTATTTAATTTATCAACATAAGCTTGATAGTGCTTATCATGATGCAATTTCATGGTTTCTTTATCTATATAAGGTTCAAGTGCATCATATGCATAAGGTAATGGTTTAACCTTAAATTTATTGTTTTCAGGTGTAAAAGCAAATGAAGTTATGCACTGTGAAATTATAAATAAAGACATAATAACTGGTATTAATATTTTTTTCTTCATAAAAATCACCTCCTAATATAGTATTTCTAGAAATAAAAAAAATATGAAATATTAGCAGATAATTTATAAGAATTTAATAGCAATTTCATTTTTAATTGAATAAGTTTTAAAGTCAAAGACAAAACTATGAAATATAGAATAAGACTAAAAGACAGGAAGGAATTTTGATGATATGGATGGCAATATTTCAATTTATTATAAAGGAGATATATCTAAAAAAGAAGATACTAAATTTAAAATAAAAGAATTGGGAAATAATATAAACAATGCAAGACTTTCTAGTAGAATAGAGTCTAAAGATGAGGAAAAAACTTTTGATTTTGAGAGATTTAATGTAATTGATGTTATTTATGGAAATAAACCATTTGAAAAGGATGGAAAAGTTATTGTTTTTAATGGAAATATATATAATTGTCATGAAATAAAAGAAGAATTGATTAAAAAAGGACACAATTTTACTACAGGCAATGATAGTGAAATCTTATTGGCATCTTATATGGAATTTGGTAAGAATTGTGTACATAAGATAAAGGGAATGTTTAACTTTATAATCTATGATAGAAAAAATGAAAGTATATTTGGAGCAAGAGACTTATTTGGAATAAAACCACTTTATTATATAAATAAGGAAAAAGCAATAATATTTTCCTCGGAGTATAAGTTTATACTTGAATATATAAAAAATTTAAATATAAATGAAAGAAGCTTACAAAGTTATTTTTCATTTCAGTATGTACTTCCTGAAGATACTATGATACAAGGAATAAGGCTGATACCAGCAGGTAACTATTTTAGAGTAGAAAATGGAATACTATCTTTAAAGAGATATAACAAACTTGAATTTAGAAGTAGTACAAAATTTTTTTATACTAAAAATCACTTAGGCAATAGAGATGTGGGTGAGGAAGATGTAAGAAATGTAGTAGTAGATTCAATAAGAAATCATATGAAAGAAAACAAAGCAATTGGAACATTCTTGTCTGGCGGAATAGATTCATCTATTATAACCACTGTAGCTTCACAAATTAATCCAAATATAAAATCTTTTTCTGCAGGTTTTAATGTTAAAGGATATAGTGAATTGGAAGTAGCAAAGAAAACGGCTGATAAGTTAGGTATAGAGAATATCCAGATTAATATAACACAAGATGAATATATAAAAGCATTACCGAATGTAATTTATTCTTTGGATGACCCCATAGCAGACCCTTCAGAAGTAGGTCTTTATTTCTTAATTAAAGAGGCAGGTAAACATGTTAAAGTAGCATTGTCTGGAGAAGGAGCAGATGAATTATTTGGAGGATATAATATATATAAAGAGTATAATACTATGAAATCAGTTGTAAACTCACCTACTTATATTAGAAGTATATTAGGAAGAGTTTCAGAACTTATGCCCAACATCAAAGGAAGAAACTATCTTTATAGAGCTACAACACCATTAGAAAAAAGATATATAGGAAATGCAAAGGTTTTTGAAAACAGCGAAGTAAAAAGATTCTTTTTTAAGTATAGAGAAAAGAATATATATGAATATTTGCTGTCTAATTTGTATAGAGATGCACAAAAAAATAATTACGATTATATAAGTAAAATGCAACATATAGATGTGAATACATGGCTTCAAGGAGATATACTTCAAAAAATTAGTAAACTTTCTACAGCTGAGAAGGTTGAACTTAGAGTTCCATTTTTATATAAAGATGTATTTGATGTAGCAAAAAATTTGACAATGGAGCAAAAAACAAGCAAGAATAATACAAAAATTTTGCTCAGAGAGGCATTTAGAGAAATAGTTCCAGAACATATTATTCAAAGAAAAAAATTAGGGTTTCCAACACCAATAAGAATTTGGTTAAAAGATTCTCTAGGGGATATTGTGAAGGAAACTATTTCTAATTCAAATGTAGATGAATTTATAGATAAAAAATATGCAATAAAACTTTTAGATATGCATCTTAAAGGTTATAGAGATAATTCAAGAAAAATATGGACTATATTTACATTTTGTCTATGGCACCAATTATTTATTGAGCATAAAAATATTGAGTATTAATCTTGTTTTAAATATTAGACAGAGGGCGAAAGCATAGAATGCTTTCGCTCTCTTTGAAATAGGTATAAACCGGATTGTGCTTGCTTAGTTTATTATTTCAATAAAATTATTAGCAAATATTTTGACAAGACTACTTTCTACAGCTAAATTTAAGTTTTGTCCATAATGGTTTAATAGTACAAATCGTATTTTTTCTCCTATAATAAGATGATATAATCTATTATAAAACAACTTAAAACAATATAGTACAATAATTTTGTAGTTTCAAAATAAAATATGTACTTGTTTATATAAATGATATATAATTACATATTAAACATAGCTTTTACACATTTAATAAAGTATGTAAAATCTATGTAAAAAGTAAGAAATATAAACATTTTTTTAATTATATTTTAAAAATATCAAGTAAGTTTTATTCACAAATGAATAAAAAATGTTATAATATGATTAAAGAAAAAGATAAATAATTAGCAAGATTTGTTTAGCTAAAATTAACAAGGGAGCGATAAATTATGGGTATAACATTATCAAAAGGCCAAAAGGTTGATTTGACTAAAGGAAATCCAGGTCTTAAAAATATTTTAGTAGGTTTAGGATGGGACACTAACAAGTATGATGGTGGATTTGACTTTGATTTAGATACAGCAGCATTTTTAACAGGAGCAAGTGGAAGTGTTACTAATGATGGAGACTTTGTATTTTACAACAATTTAAAACATACTTCTGGAGCAGTTGAACATCTAGGTGATAACAGAACTGGTGAAGGTGATGGAGATGATGAGCAAATAGTTGTTGATTTATCTAAGATTCCTGGAGAAATAAGCAAGATTTCTTTTACTGTTACAATTCATGATGCAACAGAGAGAAGACAAAATTTTGGACAAGTAAGCAATTCTTATATAAGAATAGTAGATAAAGATACGAATGAAGAGTTAATAAAGTATGAATTAGGAGAAGATTTTAGTATAGAAACAGCTATAGTAGTAGCTGAAATATATAAGCACAATGGAGAATGGAAGTTTAATGCACTAGGTTCTGGTTTTGAAGGTGGTCTTGCTGCACTATGTGGAAACTTTGGAATAAACTTATAATTTCAACTATAATAATAAACTAGAGGGGGATATTTTCCATGGCTATAGTATTAAAAAAAGGACAAAAAATCGATTTAACTAAGGGAAATCCAGGTCTTAAAAATATAAAACTTGGACTAGGCTGGGATACAAATTCATTTGATAGTGGCTATGACTATGATTTAGATGTAAGTGTTTTCATGGTTGGAGAATCTCAAAGAGTTGAAAAAGATGAAGATTTTATATTCTATAATAACTTAAAACATCCATCTGGAGCAGTTGAACACTTAGGTGATAATAGAACTGGTGAAGGTGATGGAGATGATGAGGAAATATTAGTGAATCTAGATGTAATGCCAAAGCATATACAAAAGATAGCTGTAACTGTTACAATATATGAAGCCGCTGAAAGAAGACAAAATTTTGGACAAGTAAGCAACTCATATGTAAGAGTTTTAAATTCTGAAAATGATGAAGAAATATTAAGATATGACTTAGGCGAAGAATTTAGTATAGAAACTGCAATTACGGTATGTGAGATATATAAATACAATGGAGAATGGAAGTTTAGTGCAGTTGGAGCAGGATTTGAAGGTGGCTTAGAAGCGCTTTGTAGAAATTATGGCTTAAATGTTTAATTTAAGTAATATAATATATTAAATATAAATAACCTATACAAATAATGTATAGGTTATATTATATAAAATTTGGTGGAGGTTTAGTATGTCGATTAATTTATCAAAAGGAGATAAAATAGATTTAAAAAAATCTAACCCCGGACTGAGTAACATACTTGTAGGTTTAGGATGGGACCCTGTGCAACAATCAGGAGGAGGATTTTTTAAATCGTTATTTGGTGGAGGACAAGCTGATATAGATTGTGATGCATCTGTATTTATGCTTAATCAAGAAGGTAAATTAAGTGGAATAAAAGATTTAATTTATTTTGGAAATTTAAAAAGTGCCTGTAAGTCAGTTTTACATACAGGAGACAATCTAACTGGTGAGGGTGCAGGTGATGATGAACAAATCCTAGTTAATTTGGATAAAGTTCCATCAAATATTCACAAATTATTATTTGTAGTAAACATATATAATTGTGTGGATAGAAAACAACACTTTGGTATGATAGAAAATGCCTATATAAGAGTTGAAGACCAAAGCAATAAGAAAGAGATAGCAAAATATAATCTATCTGATAATTATTCTGAAAAAACTACTCTTATAGTAGGAGCTATATATAGAAAAGATGGAAGTTGGCAATTTAAAGCAATAGGTGAAGGAACAAAAGATGCGGGTCTTAAAGAAGTAATGCAAAATTTAGACAGGATTGAGTGTGCATATGGAATTTAATAATGATATCAAATACTATAATGTAGAGAAAGAAGAAGTGACAAAAGACTTATCTGTTAATCCTGAAAAAGGTTTATCAGAATCAGAAGTCAAGGTGAGAAGAGAAAAGTATGGTTTAAATGAATTTACTCCAAAAGAAGAAGGTAGTTTTTGGGATGATTTAAAGGAAAGTTTAAGTGAACCAATGATAGTTATCTTGATTATTGCAGCAGTAGTAAGTGCAGTAATTGGGGAAACTCATGATGCAATAGGGATTGTAGGTGCTATAGCAATAGGGATAGCAATAGGTATGATTACAGAAGGTCGTTCTAAGAAAGCAGCAGAGGCTCTTTCTAAGTTGACTGAAAACATAGAAGTCAAAGTATTGAGAGATGGAGAAGTACATCAAATTTCTAAGAGTGAATTGGTACCAGGTGATATAGTATATATTGAAACTGGCGATATGGTACCTGCTGATGGTAGACTTATAGAAACTATAAACCTTAAGGTTAGAGAAGATATGTTAACGGGAGAATCTGATGATGTATCTAAAAAATGTGATGTAGTAGTTTCTATGGAAGAGATAGAATCTAAAGGAGCAGTAGTAGTACAGGAGCCAATACCTGCAAAACAGATAAATATGGTGTTTGGTGGTACACTTGTAGCTTATGGTAGAGGAGCTCTAGTTGTAACTTCAATTGGAGATAGTAGTGAAATGGGTAAGATTGCTCAAAACTTATCAGAAACAGATGAGCAGACTCCACTACAGATAAAACTTGGAAATTTAGGTGGTTTGATAGCAAAAGTATCTAGTGCAGTAGCAGGATTGTTATTTATATTTATGGTTTTTCAAATGGTAAGTAAGAATGTATTAAATGTAGATATGTCTGGACTATTACCATTTTTAGAATCAATAGACCCTGTTAAAACAGCATTTACAGTATGCGTTGCGTTGATAGTTGCAGCAGTTCCAGAAGGTCTTCCAACTATGATAAATATGACACTTGCAATAACAATGCAAAAAATGGCTAAAATAAATGCATTGGTTACTAAAAAAGAAGCTTGTGAAACTATAGGTTCTGTTTCTGTAATATGTTCAGATAAAACTGGTACATTAACTGAAAATAGAATGACTGTAGAAGTTGCATATATTGATGGAAGATATATTGAAAGTCCAGAAGAAGAAATAAATAGTTATTTTGAAGAAAACTGTATGATAAATTCTACAGCTGATATAGAGCATAATGATGGTGATGTTAAGTATTTAGGAAGTGCTACTGAATGTGCATTGCTTTTATACTACAAAAACGTAGACTATAGACAAGCTAGAAAGAATTCTAATATAGTAGCTCAAAATCCTTTTACTTCTGATTCAAAGAGAATGACTTCTGTTATAGGTCAAGATAATCATCATGTACTATTATCAAAAGGAGCACCAGAAGTCTTACTTGAGTTATGTTCACATATCCAAAGAGGAAAAGATGTAGTTCCATTAACTGAAAACATAAAACATGAGATTTTAGAAGAAATAAAGAAATTACAAATAAAATCAATGAGAACTTTAGGGTTTGCATATAAAGAAATCTCACAAGCTGAAGAAGAAGCAGCAGTAACTGCTGAAAGTGATGTTATGAATGTAAGTGCAATGGAAAATAATTTAGTATTTAGTGGTTTTGTTGGTATAAGAGATCCACTTAGAAAAGACGTTATAGAGTCTGTAAATACAGCAAATAAAGCTGGTGTTTCTGTAAAAATGCTTACAGGAGATAATATAAATACAGCAAGAGCTATAGGTGAAGAATTAGGCTTATTAAAAAATAATATGAGAGTGGTTGAAGCTTCATATATAGATACTTTAGATGATGAAGAGTTAAAGCAAGAGATACAAAGTATTTCAATTGTTGCAAGAAGTAAGCCAGATAGTAAGATGAGAATTGTTTCAGCACTACAAAAGAGCGGAGATGTTGTTGCAGTAACAGGTGATGGTATAAACGATGCTCCAGCACTTTCAAAAGCAGATGTCGGGATAGCTATGGGTATATCTGGTACAGAGGTATCTAAAAACGCAGCAGACATAATTTTAACTGATGATAGTTTTAGTACTATTGTAAAAGGTATTAAATGGGGTAGAGGAATTTATGATAACTTCCAAAGATTCGTTCAATTCCAGTTAACTGTAAATGTAATTGCATTTTTAGTGGCTATAATATCTCAAGTTATGGGACAAGAGATGCCATTTACTACAATACAATTATTATGGGTAAACATAATCATGGATGGACCACCAGCACTAGCATTAGGTTTAGAGCCAGTTAGGGACCATGTGTTAAATAGAAAACCTGTTGATAGAAAAGCCAATATAATTTCTAAGTCAATGGTGTATACAATAGTATTAAATGCATTTTATATAACAGCAATACTAATGTTACAATCTACATTTAACTTCTTAGGAGTTGATGAAGCTCATAAGGGAACAGTAATGTTTGCGTTATTTGCTTTTAGTGCATTGTTTAATGCATTTAACTGTAGAGAATTTAATGCAGATAGTATTTTCCCTAATTTTACACATAACAAATTAGCACTACAAATAATAGTATTGACAGGAATTGCACAAGTAATATTTACTCAGTTATTCCAAGATTTCTTTAACTCTGTAGCTATGGATGTTATGACATGGGCAAAAGTTCTATGTGTAGCAGCTAGTGTAATTGTAGTTAATGAAATTGTAAAATGTATAATAAGACTGGTAAAACCAAAAAAAACTGTTTAAAATAAATTTTTTAGAAGAGAACAGACTGACTCAAAATATGTATTTTGAGTCAGTTCTGAATAAACATTTAAATTGGGAGGATAGTTATGGGTGACTCAAAGGTATTTGAAAAAATATTCTCCAGCCAATCAGATAGAGGAAATTACACTCCTTCAAAGGGATATCTAAGTTATTTTATTTCATATATTGGTTTAGAAGATGAAATTTTGTACAATCTCGAGATATTTAAGACAAAACAAAATATCGATAGCAAAAAAGATATTGCTTTATTCACTGATTCTATAGCAAATCCTAGTGATTTTGATATTATAAATTATTTTAAAAATGGACTTAAGAAATATAGAAGTAGCATGGAAGATGTAGATATAAATATTTTAGGATTTGAAGAGATTGATTATAAAATAAAGCAATCAATAGACAGAGTGTTAAAAGAGGAAGAAAAAGAATTTACTAATGATAGAGTTAAACAAAATTTTATAGTGAAAATAATGGCATGGATAAAAATTTATATCGGTGCTTTAGATATAAATAAAAATGAAACTCCAAAAGTAATATTTTATGGAGATATAAAAAAACATGAGGTTTATTTACTTTTAATATTGTACTTGGCAGGTTTTGATGTTTTATATCTTAATCCAAACTCAAAGAGTAATATAGATATTTTAAAATTAGAAAGATACAATATAGAGTTTGAAGAAGCCAACATAATAGAAGCAAAAGTTTCTTTTGAAGAAAGAGTTCTTTTAGGGGAAAAAATAGATAAAAGTTCTGTAAAAAAAGCTTTTACTGTTGGAGCAGAAGCATCAAAACGTATAAGTGAAGAATTGTTAAATGATGCGGGATTTATAAAACCTTGGCAACTCCAAGATAGAAAAATAAAAAATCTACTTCTAAGTTCAACTGTTGATGAAATATCAATATACTGGAATCAACCACTTAAATTAAGACCAGGATTTAAGTTTAATGATGCTATTGTAGAAGCTCCAAATTTTCTTTCTAAGATTAATGGAATATATAATGATAAGAATGAATATATTAAGTTTTTAGATTTATTAAGAGATTCGGAAAGTTCAACATTTATTGAATTTAATGGAGATGTAGATAGATTTTCAAAAGCTTTTACAAGAGAAGCTTTTAGTTTATCCTTTTTATTGGATTCAAAAGGTGTAATAGATAAAAACTCTGTTTTAAATAATAAAGATTATTCTATATCAACACTAGCCTTGAATCAACAAATTATGATTTTAGAGAAAGTGGAAGAATTGTTAGAAGGAAGTATGTTTTTGAATGGTTTAAGTGGAGAAGATAAGATAAAAGGTCTATTTACAGTACTTCACATGGATAAGAAATTTGTTCATATGATGAACAATTTTGATTACTCACTTATAAACCCAAAATTGATTATATACATGTATAAGAGTATTGTATTTGATTAAAAAATAGCTACGCACAATCGTGACTTTAGTCATGAGTTAGTAGCTAAAATAGTCAGCATATAGGGAAACCTATATGTAGAGATAGGATAAAACCTATCCAATACTACTTGAATTGCTGGAAACCCCTAAAGCTAACCAAACTAAAACATAAGGATGAAATAAACCTAAGTGTGAAAGTCACGAAAGTAGAAAAAATTGGTTAGATGGTATAAGGTTAAACCCTAAGTACTTTAAAATGGGCAATCAGCAGGTAAGCTCCGAATAGGAGAAACTTCAACGACTATTCCTCTTGAGGGAAGTACACTA
>NZ_JADGMN010000033.1:0-22040 GCF_020662285.1 Clostridioides sp. ES-S-0108-01
CAATAAATGTGTATAAAATACCATTATTAGTATTTCCTGATAATAAAAAAATATTACTAGAATTGAAAGTTTCCAGTAATATTTAGTAGCAAAAATATATATTTACACAAATCTATATACATTCTCTTTTCTAATTCATATAAAATTGAATTAGGAGTCTCTTCTTACCACTCAAAAATCCCAATACAAAAATCAATAGTTTCTCTTATCTCTTCAACAAATACATCATATGTATATATCTTACCAGGTATATGCTTTAAGCTAGATATTATACTTGATACATTATCTTGCCTTGTATTATAGTAATAAAGTAATGAATGAAGACTCTTTTTAATATCATTCTTTAGTTCACATAATGATATTTGATGAGTTTTATACTTATTAAATAAATTGTTAAATAACTCAAAATCATTATACTTGCTTGTATCAAGATCTCTATCAGTAGGAGAAAGATAGAGTTTTTTATTATTTATAAAAGCTCCACATTTAAAAATTTCTTCGTTTGATAGGCAAGTTTCTATGTATCTATCTATGATTTTGTTATAATATTTTATATTTATTGTAAGAATTATGAGTCTACCACCTTTTTCTAATGATGCAAATTGTTTTGATAAACAATAATTTATTTTTTTCATAAATAAAGAATAGTCTTTAATGTGAGATAAATCATTTTTTAATGGAGTATTTCCATAAACATATCCACTGTATTTAATAATAACAATAGGTAACAATCATATTCAGCATTACCTGTTAAGAGTTGTTTTCCCCTGTTTCACACCGGACATGCGACTTTCATCGCATCCAGCGTTCCATCAATTTTATTTAATCAACAATTAGTTTTTTCCTAAATTTTGTTGCGTTTTTGATTGCTTTATCTGAAAATCCATCTTGGCTTATATTTTCATGTATTAGCTTATTACATTTACTATGTGTCGATAATAGGTTTTGAACTTTGTTTATCTGTGATAAAGGAAGGCTTTTGCTTATATGGTGACAGTGAAAATTATCTCAATTTATTATAGGTTCTCCGCAAATTTTACATATTCCCTTATCTCTATTGAAAGCATACATTCTATTCATGAAATACTCATAATTATAGATTTCTTTAGACTTACCATACTTATTAAATTTAAGTATATCAGGAGCTTGTAAGATTTCTTCCATTCTTGCCAAAGGTAGTTGCTTATATGTTCTTTTGAAATGCAACTCCCTTCCTTTACTAGAAAATGGTGTTTCATCCTGATTCTTATTATAAATTTTCTGATATTTACAAAATGCTGGTGATGTTATACCTATGAATTGTTCATTGGGTAGTTTTATTGCTGGTATCCATGTTGAATAATTGGAATGTAATGCTATTAAATTATTTACTATGTGATGTTAATATAAACATTCCTAGTAGATATAGTATTGATTATAATAAATTTTAAAAAACTTAATTATAGTTTTTGAACACTAAATTATAAAGACAAGATAATAAATTATAGTATCTTGTCTTTATTTATATATTTAATATAAATGCTTACTGCAAAATTAATCCTAAAGTATCATTATACTCAAACTTATTGCTAGATTTTAGTATCATATATCCTTATAATATGCTTATTAATCCTAGGTAATAAAATCTATTAAATATAAATACTGATACTTGAATCTAATCATTTTGTAAGTCTCTATTTTTCACTTCTGTTTTTATAAATAATAACTGTTAAACTATATTCTTATATTAATTTAAAAAAGGCTGTACACTTGATTTTAACATACAACCTCTATGTAGAATCTTCTAACACTTATTGCTTAATATGTGTGGCTTCTAATTATCTCTATTTTGCCATTTTCGTCTATCATTTCCGTCATTGTATCTAAGTCGCAAGCTTCATTTAGGTCGTTGCAAGATACAGCCCAACTTTTTACTACTTGCTTTTGTCCTGTTCTTTTTGCTTTCTATCTTCTTTTTGTTTCTCAATTTTTTCTTGCTTTTCAGCTAAAATTTGTTTTGCTTTTTCTGCTGCTTCCAATAAAGTTTTTTTAGTAACTTGGCAAGTATCTGCAAACTCGAAAGTTTTTCTTTTTTTAAATATTCCTCCTACCTCATATGCCACTTTATCTATTTCATCCATTATTTCTTTTAAATTAGTGCTTTGATTTATTTCTTTGTCGTTAATGTAAAAACGAGATGTTCCAATTACTAAGTTTCTGCTTCTATTCATAATATATGCACCTCAGCTAATTCATTATTAATTTTATGAAAAAACATTAGCTATCTAGCTAATGTTTTTTAGATTAATTGTTATTATAAATCTCTTTAATTTCATTTTCACTTAAATCAAAATCATCAAATTTACTTAATATATCATCTAATTTAAAACCATTCTTTTTTAACATTACAATTAACTTATGATCTTTTCTTCTAGCTTCTTCTCTTTTACCTTTTTCAATACCTTTTTCAATACCTTTTTCAATACCTTTTTCAATACCTTCATTAAAAATTTCTTCCTTGAAGTTTCTACTTTTATTCATAATATATGCACCTCTTTTCAGATTTAATAAATATTCTTCATTTCTTCCTAGATCTTTTAACCTATCTAAAGCTTTTCTAATAACATAGTCATTATTAGCTATAATCCTAACATCTAGATTAGAAGGATTGCTAATGAGTTTTCCCCATAATAGGATTCTATTTACTATATTATTGTGTCTACTAATCTTAGGAAGCTCTACAAAGTACAATGCTGTTTTTTTTGAATAAATATCTGGGTGACCATCCATGCTTAGTCTCATGCAGTTTATATAATCATCTATTTGATTATATTTTACATGATTTAGTATATGTATTCCAATTGTTTTTCCAATTTCTTTATATTCTTTACCTTCTTCTAATTTTCTACCATGTACACGACTAAGGTAATATTCAGCCCTTTCTAAATAATCATCTTCAAGTGCTCTTTGCATCTCAATATTTATATGATTATTTTCTTCATCTTCAGCTAAAATATCAAGTCTAGGTCTTTTCTCACCAATGTAATTAATCGTTGGATCAGTTTCAACTCGGATTATTTTTTTTATTTGAGTAAAAGGTTTAATGTTTCTATTAGCATGTGGAGCATCTTTGAGAATATCATTGATAAAGTTAATGAGTAAATCGTAATCATTATTTAAAGTAAATAATGATTTAAATACTTCATCATACTCAGGTTTAGCATATCCATCTTCAGTTACAACCTCTCCTATATTCTCACTAGTTAATATTTCTTTTGGAATTAGATCTTTGATTTTATGTAACTCCTCATTAGAAAAATCACCTTTACTGAGAATATCATTTAATTTTTTAGTCCATTCTCTATCAGTTTCTTCAATTGTAGTTCTCTTATATTCTTTTGATATTTTAGTAATTTTAGATTTTTCTTCTAATCTCTGCTTCATTTTAACACCTCTTTTTTATTATATCAATTTTTTTTAATTAATCTCTTTTTTATATATAATTACCTCCTTCATTATTTAATTGACTAATGCAATTTATTTTTTTATTTACTTAAAATAGCTTGTTTTTTCTTTATTTGAATAATATGGGGCAGATTTACTTTTTTTTTGAAAAAATATTTTAATATATTAGGACCTATTGTACTTTAATATAAATATTTCTAAAGTATAAAAGTAATTGTATTTAATATGCTATCAGTTTCATGATAGTATAATTCTTTATCATCAAAACTCTTTAGGGAAAGTATAATCTTACCTCCAGTAGAGTATTTATTTTTGTATTCTTCTATTGTCAGTTTAATCACCACCTTAGTTTATCTTTATCTATTAATATTAACAAAAAGTATTAGTTTTTACACTATTTTTGATTGTTTATTTTTTAGATTATAGTTATGTTTTCATATTTTTACGAAGTTTATTACCAAAAATATGAAATAGTATATATTGGCTTGCTATTACAATTTTTTATAAAGTATCTATATTATTAAAAATGCAGAATACGACTTGTTTTATGTATTTCATTCATTTTTTATAATATTAAAAATATTCTTTCTAAATATAGCTTTGTAAGCATATACTAAATTTAAATTAAAGTTAGCTCAATATATAATATATATCTTAAATTAATATACTATTTTACATAAATCATTGTATTATTTCCTAAAAAACTGTTTTTAAATCATAAAAATTATTTTTTTTATATTTTAAACGATTTTTTATATCAAATAAACTATTTAACGACTACTAAAATGTTGATTTTGAAATCTAACTAATATTTATTAATTTAGATTATATAATTAGATTAATAAATATTTAAAATAATGTGAGGAGGTATTTTAAATGAAAAAGATTAGAAATTATATTTCTAAAATAGTAGTACTAGGTCTTATTTTAACAAGTGTCTTATTCAGTGGAGGAACTTATGCTGAAAATTTGGCAGGATATTCACCTCAAAAAATAACTACCACTGCTTATAAGGCTGGAATAGAAAGACCAGAAGATTTTCTAAAAGATAAAGAAAAAGCTATAGAATGGGAAAGAAAAGAAGCTGAAAGAGTAGAAAAAGGTCTTGTAAAAGTAGAAAAAGAAGCTCTTGCAGAATATAGGAAAGATTCAATAGCGATAAGTAAATATTCTAAAGAAAGAAACTATTTTTATGATTATCAAATATCAGCCAATCCCTTTGAAAAAGAATATAAGGATCTTAAAAGTGCAATATCTAAAAATAAAATAGATAAACCTATGTATGTTTATTACTTTGAATCTGCTAATAGATTTGCTTTTAATAGTTAAATTAGAGGAAATTCAGAAAATGAGATAAGTGTAGAAAAATTTAATGAATTTAAAGAAACAGTTCAGGATAGATTATTTAAACAAGATGGATTTAAAGATATATCTTTGTCTGAGCCAGATAAATCAGATAGCAAACCCACACCATTATTTGTACATCTAAAATTACCTAAAGGTACTGGAATACTACCATATCAAAATGGTGAATCAGTAAGTACATTAATAGAACAAGGTTATAGTATAAAAGTTGATAAAACACTTCGTGTAGTTATAGGTGGAAAACAATACATAAAAATTGAAGCATCTTTAGTAAGTAGTCTTGATTTCAAAGATGAAGTAGTTAAAGGAGATGAATGGGCAAAAGAAGCTTACAAAGATTGGGCCACATCATTAAATGCAAGTCAGATTGATGCATTGCAATATTATATGGTAGCTCAAGGATATAAAGGTATCAATGATTATTTAATAAAAAATGAGACAAAAAAAGATCCTGACTCAAGATTAGATGCTTATATAAGTAATATTGACAGTGCATTGAAAATTAAACCTCTTACATCTAATTTAACTGTATATAGAAGAGCTGGTGCTGCTGAGTTTGGCTTAAATCTTTCGTCTTCTGAATATAATTTTAACTTAGAAGCAAATGTAAATACATTTAAAGAAAAATGGGAAGGGAAAACATTAACATATCCAAACTTTGTGAGTACAAGTATAGGTAGTGTAAATATGAGTGGATTTGCTCCTAGAAGAATAGTGCTACGCATAATGCTACCTAAAGGTTCTTCTGGAACTTATGTATCATCTTTTCCAGGAGCAGCAGGAGAATTTGAATTTCTTTTAAATCATGGTAGTAAGTTAAAGATTAATAAAGTTGATACTTATAAAGATGGCACTACAACAAAATTAATCGTCGATACAACATTATTAAATGAATAGGTAATAAAAATATGTTTTAATATTAAGGAGGAGAAAAATGAAAGTACAAATGAGAAATAAGAAGTTACTAAGTTTTTTAACACTTACAGCAATAGTCAGCCAGGCTCTATCATATCCTGTATATGCACAAACTACTACAAATAATATTGTAAATCAGAAAAGAGAAGTAAAAAACGAAGAAACACTTCCGAGTAATGGATTAATGGGGTATTATTTTGCAGATGAGCACTTTAAAGAATTAGAACTAATGGCTCCAATAAAAGATGGTAATTTAAAGTTTGAAGAAAAGAAAGTGGATAAGCTTTTAGATAAAGACAAATCAGATGTAAAATCTGTACTATGGACAGGAAAAATAATTCCTTCTGAAGATGGAGAATATACATTATCAACTGATAGAGATGATGTGTTAATGCAAGTAGATGCTAAAGGTGATGTAACAAACACACTTAAAGTAGCCATGAAAAAAGGTAAAGAATATAAAATTAGAATAGAGTTACAGGATAAAAACTTAGGTTCAATTGATAACTTATCATCACCTAAACTTTATTGGGAATCAAATGGCAATAAAACACTTATACCTGAAGAAAATTTATTCTTAAGAGATTATTCTAAAATAGAAAAAAATGACCCATTTATTCCAAATAATAATTTCTTTGACCCAAATTTGATGTTTGATTGGGAAGATGAAGACTTAGATACAGACAATGACAATATACCAGATGCATATGAAAGAAATGGATATACTATAAAAGACTTAATTGCAGTAAAATGGGAAGATAGTTTTGCAGAGCAAGGATATAAAAAATATGTATCAAACTATTTAGAGCCAAATACTGCTGGAGACCCATATACAGATTATGAAAAATCTGCTGGAACATTTGATAGAGCAATAAGTAAAGAGGCAAGAGACCTATTGGTTGCTGCATATCCAATTGTAGGTGTAGGTATGGAAAAATTAATATTATCTACTAATGACCATGTTTCTACTGACCAAGGAAAAACAGTTTCTAGAGCCACTACAAATAGTAAAACTGATGCAAATACAGTGGGTGTATCTGTAAGTGCTGGATATCAAAATGGTTTTACAGCTAATGTAACAGCAAATTATTCTCATACAACAGATAATTCAACAGCTGTACAAGATAGTAATGGAGAATCCTGGAATAAAGGTTTGCAAATAAGCAAAAGTGAATCAGCATATATAAATGCAAATGTTAGATACTATAATACAGGTACTGCACCTATGTATAAAGTAACACCAACAACAAACTTAGTATTAGATGGAGACACATTATCAACTATTAAAGCACAAGAAAATCAAATTGGTAACAATTTATCTCCTAATGACACATATCCTAAAAAAGGGGTATCTCCTTTAGCACTTAATACAATGGACCAGTTTAGTTCTAGATTAATACCATTAAATTATGAACAAATGAAAAAATTAGATTCTGGAAAACAAATTAAACTAGAAACAACGCAAGTAAGTGGAAACTTTGGTACAAAAAATAGTCAAGGACAAATAGTGACAGAAGGAAATAATTGGTCAGACTATATAAGTCAAGTGGACAGCATCTCGGCATCTCTTATACTAGATACAGGAAATGGAACTTACGAGAGACGAGTTGCTGCTAAAGATTCATATGACCCAGAAGATAAGACTCCACAGCTTACAATTGGCCAAGCAATCGAAAAAGCATTTGGTGCTACTCAAAAAGATGGTTTATTATATTCTAATGGAACACCGATAGATGAGAGTTGTGTTGAACTTGTATTTGATAATTATACAGCTGATACAATTAAAGAGAGATTAAAATCTTTAGATGATAAAAAGATATATAATGTTAAACTTGAAAGAGGTATGAATATCCTTATAAAAACACCAACATACTTTACTAACTTTGATGGTTATAATAATTATCCTAGTGAATGGAGCAATGTTAATACTACAAATAAAGAAGGCTTACAAGGGGCAGCGAATAAACTAAATGGGCAGACTAAGATTACAATACCAATGTCTAAATTAAAACCTTATAAGCGTTATGTTTTTAGTGGATACTCAAAAGACACTTCAGCATCTAATTCAATATCTGTAAATATAAAAGCAAAGGAAGAAAAAACAGATTATTTAGTACCAGAAAAGAATTATACAAAATTTAGTTATGAATTTGAAACAACTGGAAAAGATTCTTCTGATATAGAAATAACTTTAAATGGTAGTGGAACAACATTTTTAGATAATTTATCTATTACAGAATTAAATAGTACACCTGAAGTACTTGAAGAAGCAGAGGTTAAAGTTCCAACTGATCAAGAAATAATAGATGCACATAAAACATACTATGCAGACTTTGAATGGAATATGAGTACTGGTCAATCTTATTTTAAAGGATATTACCTTAAGCCTACTGATACTAATAAAGATGTGCTTAATTATATTAATAAATACCATGTATATGCGACTCTTGAAGATTCTACAGGAAATGGAGTGTACAAAGACATAGGTACTAGAGACAAAGAAATGCGTAATTATGGAGGAGATGAAAACCAACCTAAAACTAATTATGTAAATTTTAAAACTTATGATACAGATTTAGCAAATGTATTAACATATAAACCAATTAAAATATATGCTGTTAGACCTGATAATAGAGAAGTACTAGTTTATGAGTATCATAAATAAATAATTTTATTTAATAAAGTATAATCCAAAACATATTACACTAATTTAGATAAGGTTATGACATATAAAAAACTTATAATAGATTCTGTTATTTCAGATACTAAAAATATACTAACCCTTAGTATTAACCAATATAAAATAAAACCAATTAAAACCTCTTAACATATAAAATATAAATTATACCATAAGAAAATCATATTTTTTCAACGATTTTCTTATGGTATTTTTTTATTATTTTTCATAGAAGACCTTTTATCTTATCTATAATCTCTATTCTCATTTGTTTACACTTACTTGTTGAAAATCCAATCATCCTACCAATATATGCCCAAGATGTCTTATTATTTGAAAATAATTATATTGAACCATTTTCTTTAAGTACATTATTTTGTAGACTCAAGTTTCTTAATCCACCTATTTGACATAGAATCTATATTAAACATAGAATTCATATCTATCATGGCCAACAGAATTATAGTAAAAAAAACATTTATCACTAAAAAAACTGTATCATCTAAATCTTCTTTATAAAAAAATCCATTAATATTCAAATAAATAAAGATTATTAGAAAAATTACAATTAAATGGTATCTTAAAATATTAAAATTATATTTAATATTTTTTAATGCAGAAAATTTTCTACTAAAGAATATAAGCGTTATTTTATTGATAAAGGTAGCAAGATACAAGTACATAACCAAGGAAAATGTAGGGATAAAGTATATTAATATTGATGATTTCATAAATTTAGAGTTTATTAAAGTGAATGAACCTATAAGTGAAATTAAAAATATGTAAAACGTCAATGTGATTAATGTACACATAAAAATAATTTTATTTTTTAAAGAAAAGTATAAAATAAAAAATAGTAAATATTCGGCGGTTATAAAATCCTTTTTTCAGCCGGAAAGGCCTATGAAATCAGCATTTCTGCTATGTGAGAAGCCGTCCTGCAACGGTTAAAATGGTGCCCGAATGGTGCCCAAACGAACAAACAAGGTTATGAACAGTAGCATGAAGTAATGAAACGAAATGGACTGTTTGACATTTCCATGCGCTCATATTAAAATGAAAAAAACCAGTTATAAATTTATACGCCTTAGGTGGAAAAGGCGTATTCGACAAAATAGAAATTGGAGGAGGCATTTTCAATGAAAAAATATGAATATAAGGTTATAACAATCGCAACGGCTTTAGCTATGAATACAAAGCAGTATGAAAAAGTAGCACAAGATATTGAAGTTCAACTAAATGAATTAGGAAGTGACGGTTGGGAACTTGTTCAGCGTAAAGATGGTTTCTTTTTCTTTAAAAGGGAAAGTGAATAATCGAAACATCAGCTTTAGATTTGCCTGACTGTTAAATGCGCTTTATTGGGTATAAGGCGTACTCCCTCTTTAGCTGTTTTTAATAGTGGCAAGCAGGGCACAACGGTACACACCGTTGTGCATTTGCCCATTTTCCGCTATGCGAAAACTGTTCAAACCGCTTGTTGGGGGCCGCCCCAATCCCCCGGCAAGGGCCGCTTTGCTGCCTTGCGAACGGCTCCACAGGCGGAGCGACTACTCGCCCTTACGGGCGCTGATAGACGGGAGAATAGACCGGCTGGAAAGAAGTATGTTCACATCGTCTGGCAGGACGCGTAGTCACCCTGTTAGTGGCGATGAAAAAGACCGCCTTTTGCGGCTCTTTTCCGGGGTTTAGGTCCCAGTACAAAACAAACGTTTTGCAGGAGTGTATATACTCCTGCACCGCTTCACACGATTGTTTTCGGTGGGATTTGGATTCCCACCGTGCATGAATATAACCCCGGCATGAGACGAGGCGGTCATGCGGAACGATAGAAGCCCGTTTTAGGGGGTTCAGGTGAAATGATACAGACCCCCTCGGCACCGCGTTCATAGGGGCTCATTATGCCAAGGATTTTGAGGCCCTATTTGTCACCGCCCGCTTGCCCCTTGCCCACAAACTCTGTCCGGTCTCTTGGTTTTGTGGAGGGTGTGGTATACTAAGGACATTAGCAGGCCACACAAGGGCTTGCTATTTTTTTGTTTTGTGGTGCCCAAATGGTGCCCAACTTTACAAAACCATACTGTCACAGCTTATGCTGCCTTATTTGCGGAATTTGAGAAAATGCCCATTTCATGCGGGTTTACGGGGGAGGCTTATAAGGCGATTTGCTACCTTATGAGGGGCTAATTGCTATACAGGCAATAAAAAATACTATACAGATAAGAATTATATTTAATACTATCATCAAACTCTCCTTTATTAATATTTTTATTAAATTATACATTAAAAACAACTGATTTGAATCAATTTCATTAAAAAAAATTTAAAAATAAAAAATAAAAGTACTAAAAAAATGATGATACTTTTTTTCATATTTTTTCGATGTATGTAGCAATATAAATTTCTGTGACTATTTTAATTAATATATTACGAATTTATATTGACTTATAAGTATTGGAGGAATAACAAATGAAAAAAGAAATATTAAAGTTAATGAGATGGTTCAAAGTAAAATAAAGTTAATAATCAATCATAAAATACCTTGCAAAGTTCTAAAATTTATAGATATTTTTAGGGGTAAAATGATTCAAATTTTTATCTCACATGTATTACGAATTCCTATCTCCTATGTATTAGTGAATTTAGGAATAAATCCCGAATTTAAATGGTTGGCAACTATTATTATAGCTAACATATTAATATATATATTTAATACATTAAAAAAGGATAACAAATCTTAAATTATACAAATAAATAATCCTTTAAAAAGTTACAGGTATTCTTGTCTTGTAGCTTTTATTTTAATCTTTACCAAGAATGAATCTCCATTTTCTATTTACAGTTGTTTAAAAAATACTCTTTATAGATTTTCCTACAATTTTATCTGAGGCTTTTCTATATATTTTATTAAGAACATGAGAATTTTAATCTTTTATACAAGTAATACCAATATATTAACTTTAAAATTATATCCTTATTTTTATCATAAATTATTTTAATTTATCAAAGTTTGCCAAATATATATTAAAACTGAATAATTTCAATTAGGTATTATCTACATTTGTATTTACTACTTTTTTCTTATCTAGCATCTTCAATATATTAAGTAAAAAGTCAACTATTTTTTCAATAACCTTCATGCCATCTAGTGATGTTTGATAGATTTCACTCACTAAACTAATATTCATATCACTTGCATTATCAGATGCCAATTGAGCATAGTGATCTACTCTATCAGGATCTCCATCTAAAATGTATTCTTCGAATAATTCATATGTTTTATCTTCACAGTCAAATCTTGAAAATTCCTCTAGTTCTGAATCTGTTCCATCTAATTTCTTCACATATACTCAAATCTAAATCTTCAAATATTTCAGGGTACACTTCATTATCGTTTAATTCTAAAATGACATCTTCTATTTCATATGAAAGAGAAGATAGATCTTCTACAAGTATTGGAGATAAACATGCATTAAAACCTCTATATTCATCTCCTCTTCCATGATGTTGATGTCCTGAGTCAGCAAAGAAACTCCAGTAATAATCCTCATAATACATTTTTGCTTTAGTTAAAAGATTTGTTATTGAAATAAATACTTTCATATATTCACTTGAATAATATGAAACTGCTTCATCTATTTGCATTTGTATAAATACATTATTTATTTCATTTATTACATTTTTATCTTTTATCAATACACCACATTCATTATTCTTCCTACTTTCATCAGAAAAATTTGCAGAACCTATGTATGCTACTACATCTGTCATTATTATTTTGGAATGATTTCCGAAGTTAAAGAAAGTTCTAATATTTGCATCATACTTCTCAGGGTTAAGTTTATCTATATAATTACCTATTGTTTTCTTTGCTCTATTTCTGGCATAAGAGCTTGTATATTTCTTGAAACGAGCTGGGATATTTGTGATAATAACGACATCTTTATCTTCTTTGAATTTTTCTATTTTTTCAATTAGTTTCTTGCTTTCAGCAGAGATATTATATGTAACAATTCTTACAAATGTAGCTTCTTCTAATGTGTCTAATACTTCAGAGTATCCAAATTCATCATTTGTCATTATTAATTTTACATCATCATTCTTATAAATACATCAAAACATAAACCTATAGAAAAGATTTCAATGTGTAGGTTTTTAATTGTATCTATAATGCCTTTTATTTTACTATCAATAATTTTATCAATTCTACTTAATATCTTAGGAGTGATGAGTTAATATACTATTTTATTATGTTTAATAAATGCTTTAGGATTATGTGTTGACTTATTAAATATTTGCCTAATATCAATACAAGTTCCTAGTAAGTCTTATATAAAATAAATGGATTCGAAATTTATTTTAATCAAAAATAATAATTAATTCTAAAATTCGCATTTAGAGAATAGTTTAAAGTTTAATCAAATGATAACGTACATCGAAATCATTCCTACTTTTTTCAAAGTATATATATTTTTTTGTTTTAAATAATTTATCAAAAAAATATATATCTCCTTTTTTTATAATTAAATCATTTTTTCTTCTACAATAGATACACTCACAATTTTGTTCCTTATAGTTTACTCTAAGATTGACATTTGCATCTAAATTTAGTAATTTAGATACTACACATGTCCTATGTTGACCATCAATAAAAGAATAATGGTTACAACTTTTATTTAAGTTTATCCATGCTGCTGCTGTAAATTTATCATGTAAAAATAAATTGGCTATAAATCTACAGTAATTTATATCATTACGATTACTGCTAGATGTTTTTTCTCTTCTCAACTATTCAATTGTAACACCATCCAACGAATATATTCCTTGCTTAAGTTTATAACAACTATATTCATCTAAAATAAAAAAATAATTTTTTTCTCTTGGGTCAAATTTTTCTATTAATTCTATAATTTAAAGTCATCTCTTTTATATAATAACATTTACAAAATTTGTGATAATATTTTTAATTTATGGTATAATAAAAGCAAGGAAACATGTTTTACTTAACTTTTGAGGGATGTTTCCAACTTAAAATTGGTTATTTATTTTTTCGGAACTTAATACTCAGTTCCCAGCCACTCTTAGTCGCGTTTGAACTATACCCACTGTTTTATACAGTTAAAACATGTAAAAGTGGTTATAAAGTACTAGTGTCAATCATTAGTACTTTTTTTATTATATTCATATAATTAATAGCTATATTTTAAAGTTTACTATCTAAAAAATAGCACGTCAAATAAAACCCTAGATATTTAAATTTTTTTAGAGCTACTTAAAATAAATTATGCTATCTCTGTACTTAAATATTTTCTAAATTCAAGTGGAGACATAGAATTTAATCTCTTTTGATATCTAAAATTATTATAGTAATATATATAATCATCTATTGCTTTGACTAATTGTTCGTATGTATCAAATTTCCTTAAATAGTACATTTCCACTTTTAAAATTCCCCAAAATCCTTCCATAGGAGCATTGTCAATACAATGACCAACTCTCGACATACTTTGTATCATGCCTTGTGTTAAAAGTTTTGATTTAAACACCCTGCTAGTATACTGATAGCCTCTATCACTATGAAAGATAGGTTTTGCATTTGGATATACTTCTATTGCTTTATTAAAAGTTTCGAATACTAAGTTATTGTTATTTGATTTTCCAATAACATATGAAACTATGCTTCTATCACCTAAATCCAGAATTGCACTTAAATAAGCCTTTGTCCCGTTGGTTAATTTAAATTCAGTTACATCTGTTAACCATTTTTGAGAAGTTTTATCTGCACTAAATTTTCTATTTAATACATTTTCAGCAATTACTTCTGGTGTACATTTAACATAACTAAATTTCTTTTTTCTACAAATAGACCTTAAGCCTACGGCTCTCATTAGTCTGTACACTCTCTTGTGATTGACATTAAGTTTATACTCTCTGTTTAACTGCAAGGTCATCCTTAAAGAGCCAAAAACTCCCTTCTTTTCTTCATATATCTTAGTTATCAAAGTTGCTAATTTAATGTTTTCAAGTTCTAAATTACTTTTATCTCGACCAAGCCATTTATAGTATCCAGAACGATTTACTTTAGCGATTTCACATAATTGTATAAGCGAAGCTTTTTTTTCATTGAATAAGGATTGAATCGCTTTATATTTATCTTCATTCTTGGATAGTGTAATTACCACCCTCTTTCTATGATTTTTAACTTTTTTAAGAATTCATTCTCCAGTTGTAATTTGTGTTTTTCTGCTTTTACAATTTTCAATTCCAACTTTATTTCATCTAATTGAGTTAACTCATCTTCTTTTTTTGCTTTACCTCTTCGGTCTTCTAAAGCATCTATCCCATTTTCTTTATATTTAAGAGTCCATCTTCTAACTTGGCTGTATGAAACAAAGTATTTTTTTGCTATTAAATTGTAATTAAGATCATGTTCAATACAATCTTTAACAATTTCAGCTCTTTCATCTAATGTTGTTTTTCTAGTCTCCATAAAGAGTCCTCCCTTCGGGGTTTCTTTTATCACATTATGAAGATTATACTCTTTAACCCAAGCTTTTAGTGGATGAACTGATCTCATTTTATATTTTTTTGAGATAGTGTCATAAGATCCTTCCCCATTTAGATAAGATTCTATAGCATTTAATTTAAACTCTTTAGAATAGCATGATTTGTGACTTTGTTTTATTAAACCATCATTTCCAAAAGTTTCATAATTTCGCATCCACTCTCTGAATGTACGTTTTCCAATATTTAATTCTTCCATTATTTTTATTACTGAATTTTCACCCTTTAAATATGATTCAATTGCTTCGATTTTTTGCTCTGATGATACTTTAGTTTTAGACATAACAAAACCCTCCTAGTTTTAGACAGTTTTACATATTTCAACTGTCTCCTAAGAGGGGTATAGTTCAGTTTGAGTGGCTTTTTAACTTATCGTAGATATAACTAGCTATAACACTAGCTACAATACTCATCATTAGATTTTCCATAGCTTTTCACCTCCTTTCATAAGAAAGTGAGGAAAATTTTCTACGGAAACACCACTCATAGCTTTTTCAAATATTATTCCTTGCTATATTTATTATAGCATAAACACTGGAAATATATAGATACAATAAGTATAGAAAATAAATATACTTTTAAAGAGAGGAAAAATTGGTATGAAATTAAAAATGATAGATAATGCAATTGATTTACTTAAATTAGTTAATAAATATTTTCATGACTACAATACTAACAAGGAGCATAAGAAAGATAATATAAACTTAGAACTAACTATTATATATTTACATAAATCTATTGAATTACTGATTGAATCAATGTTTATAAATGAAAATTTACCTTCAAATAAATTAGATGAATACAAGAAAATTAGAAATTACCCTAATATTATTTTATTTTTAGACGAGTTTTTAATAAAAAGAGAAGGAATCAAAACTATTGATTATACAAAATTAATAACTATTTATTGTGATACATTTAATGCTGATAAAAAAACTCAAAGAGTGCTTTCTGATTTAGGAAAACTAAGAAATACTGTAGTTTATCTTGGTATGAATGAGTCACATAGTTTTGAACATATAAAGTATAAATATAATTCTTGATGTTTTATGTGAGGACCTGAAGAAAACTGATAATTATTTTGAATATGATAATGTCAGAGATATACTAGAACCACTCGTGGAATCTTATAATGATCTTTTCGCTCCAATTCAATGACTTTTTTAAAATAAATAATATAACTTTGAAGTTAATAAAAATAGACTTTTAAGCCTGATAACTTCTACTCTGAATTTTAGTAAGTAATACATTTTAATGTTTTTTCTATAGCCTCATCCAGTTAATATTATAATAAAATGAATGAAGCTATATTGTAAAAACATGTTTAAACTATGAAACTATAAAAAGATGCTTTATATGCCAATATAAGAGCTTTCTTAAAAATTCCCTTAGTTTTATCTTTAATAATTATTATTAAATTTATTAATTTAACAATGATTATTAATTAACATTATATAATTTACCTGCTATTTTATCTGAAGCTTCTCTATCCATTTCATTAAGTACATGAGAATATATATTCAAAGTAGTATTAACATTTGAATGGCCAACTCTTTCTGAAATAACCTTTATAGGAACATGCGAGTTCATAAGTAATGTAACATGTGAATGTCTTAAATCATGAAATCTAATATGAGGAAGTTGCTCATATTCCAGGAATCTTCTAAATCTATGACTTATAACACTTTCATCTATAGGAATACCTTTCTTATTAATAAATAATAGATTGTATTTATTCTCAATACCACCATTTAGCAGCTCTCTTTCTTGCTCTAATTTATATTTCGACAGGAGATTCATTATTTCATCTGGAGCAGATATCTTTCTGATTGAACTTTCAGTTTTGGTATCCTTAAGTATTACTTCTCCATTAACTTTTGCAGTAATTTTCTCTATTGAAATTATTTTTCTCTCAAAGTCTATATTTTCCCATGAAAGACCTAATATTTCAGATATCCTCATACCAAGTCCAACACCTAAATTTATATGAAGTTCTAAAGGAGTATTTTTACAAGCTTCTAATAATCTTATTATCTGTTCTTCATCATAGATTTCATTTTTAAACTTTTTTGATTTAACTAAATCTATTCCTTTAGTTGGATTTTTGTCAATTATTCTTAAATCAAAAGCACTTTCAAATGCAAGTTTCATTATATTAATATGTATTTTTAAGGTTTTAGAACTTAGAGTATCTGACAAGGTATTTATATAATTTTGTATGTGTATTGTATCAATATCTTGTAATCTCATTTTACCAAGATGTGCTATTATGTATTTATTGCATATATTAATATATTTACTGTAGGTAGTTATTGACCATCTAGATTTATATTCTTCTATGAATGTTTTTAAAAAATGCTCAAATAAAATATTATTTGGGATTAGTATATTATTTTTATACATACTATCTTTTACTTCTGCCAGTCTTTTATTAGCTTCTCTTTTTTTAGTAAAAGAACCCATGTTCTTTTGTTTTTTCTTTCCAGTAAGTTCATCCTTATATTCTAAATAGACTATGTACTTTTTATTTACAATTCTTATAAACCCAGTCATAGAAAACCACCTTTCTTAAAAAACTTTATATGTTAATTATACCATTAAAAATTAAATAAAAGTATGGTTTTGCTGAATTATAGCTGAAATTTATTAATAAATAAACAGTATAACTTACTAATATCAATATATTAGAAAAAATATCATAGAATTAAATATTCTATGATATTAGTTATTATTTAATAATTAAATATAAATTTCGATTTTAAGGCATTGTAATCTGCCATAGGATAAATTATAAAGTGATAAAAAATAATCGTTTCTAAACGGCTATTAAAAGGTCAGTATTTTTTGTAGTGCCTAATATCAAATTTTGTATAGAATATTCTTAATTATTCGTGTACTATTATCTTAATAGATAAGATTTTTATTAATATAATTATTTTTATTTTATAGTATTAAAATGCAATATATTTTACGGGGATTTATTATGCAGAAAATACCAGAAGCAGAATTAAAAGTAATGAAATTTATTTGGGGGAAAAATGATAATGTGATTTCTAAAGAGGTTATTGAAGCAATGCAAAATGAATATGATTGGAAGCAGACAACTACGCTAACACTTCTATCAAGGTTTGTTAAAAGAAAATTTTTATCAGCTGAAAAAATTGATAGATATACACATTATAAAATTATAATTGAATATAGAGGATACTTAAACTATGTAATAAAAGATTTTGTAAATAACTTGCATAATAA
Organism: Clostridioides sp. ES-S-0108-01; assembly: GCF_020662285.1. Taxonomy (NCBI): domain Bacteria; kingdom Bacillati; phylum Bacillota; class Clostridia; order Peptostreptococcales; family Peptostreptococcaceae; genus Clostridioides; species Clostridioides sp. ES-S-0108-01. The sequence goes on from NZ_JADGMN010000033.1 coordinate 18,218, forward strand.
TTCAGTAGGAAGTGTATTTCTTTCACTATATGAAGATAATGTCTTAAAAAAAGAAGAATTTGAGCATCTTATATTTGGAGAAATAAATGAATGTTTTATTTGAAAATTTATTAAAGACAACATTAATAAGTAGTTTAGGTATTTGTATATTGATAATTCTAAAAACATGTATATTTAAAATATTTAGTAAAAAATTTAATTATTATATTTGGCTAATTATTCTTTTTAGAATGTTACTTTTTCCTGTTTCTTGTTCAATTGAATTTAAAACAAAAACAAAAGAAAGTTATACTCTAATTGATAATATAACTAATTTTAATAATAATCATCCAAACAAAAACCTTACACTTTTATTTATATGTATATAAATAATTGGAGTTATATTTTATTTAGCTCGTCTATTAATTAAATATGTGAAATTTAAGAATCTTATTGTTGATACTTCTTTCGAGGTTGAAAATGAAAATATAAATAGTACTTACAGAGAGTTACTATCTGAATTAAATATAAAAAACAATATTCCTCTAAGGTATACAGAGGAATTAGCCAGCCCAGCAGGTGTAGGATTATTTAAACCATATATATTTTTATTGGATCTTCCATATGATGAAGAAAATATTTATTGGATTTTAAAACATGAGTTAACACATTTTAAACATAGAGATATCTTGATAAAATTCATAGTAGTATTTGTAAAAGCTATTTATTGGTTCAATCCTTTTGTTTATATTATGAGCAAGAAAATTGATTCTGATTGTGAACTATGTTGTGATGAAAGTGTTATTAATGAAGGTTCATCTAAACGTAAAAAAGAATATGCACTAACTATTTTACGTGCAATTGAGCTAAATAATCTCAATAAAATGGGTATGTTGGCAACAGAGTTTACAAAAACAAATTTAGAGATAAGAATAAAAAGTATTGGAAAAAGAAGAGGTAAACGTGGAATAATCCTTGCTATTCTAATATTTATAGGTTCATGTTTTTCTTTTATTGATGTGAATGCACAAGCACCACTAAAAAAGAAAAGTCTACCTAAAAATAAGACTGTTGTACCAAGTACTGGATTTAGTTTTGAAACTACAGATTATACATATGCAACAACACCAGAAGATGTAAGAAAACTTTATGAAGAAAAATGTAAAAAGATAGGTAAAGTTCCTAACGATTCTGATAAAATAGAGATATATAATACAGATAATACAATAGAATAATATTAAGTTAAATATAACATATATGTTAGTTCACCAAACTTTTAGATATTTATTTAGAGATGAATTAAATTAAACAAAGCAATACAATTATAAAAATTTCATACTAAATAAGTAAAGGTATGTATAGCACATACCTTTTTATAATTAAGGGATATATGCACCTTAAGGCAAGCCTGAAAAGAAATCTTTATACTCTGCATTGAATATATATTTAAGTGCAATTAATACACTTAGTCGAATGCCATATGTACCTGTCTCCATTTGAGCATACATTGGCCTAGAAACATTGCACCCCATTGTTTGTAATTTTGAAGATACTTGTTCTTGTGATAAGCCTGTTTTTTTACGTAACCTTTTTAACGCATTTCCTATAGTATAATTATTTTCTTGATAAAGCCACTGTGACATGGTCTATACTCCTTAAGTATTTGTAGCTGTAGAATTACATGTTTTACTCGATATTAGCATAAATATTAGCTATAATTGTAATTGTAGAGTTACAATAGGAGGTGTATTTACTTGAATAAAAAAAATATAGAGTTATCACAATGGTCAATAGAACATCCACGTAAATGGGAAATTATATGTGGTACTACAGAAACAGGACCTCAAAATAATTACAAAATTATGTTACTACTTGAAAATGCTGGTTTTCAAGAGTTAAGTTACATGATTTTGTGTAGATTACATTGCCTTCTTAATGATGAGAATAAAATAGAAATAGAATAAATATTACTTAAAAATAGGCTTGCTTAAGTTAAGGCAAGTCTGAAAAAAAATCTCCATATTCTGCATCGAATATCTGTTTAAGTGCAACTAACACACTTATCCGAATACCATATGTACCTGTCTCCATCTGAGCATATGCTGCTCTAGAAACATTGTATCCCATTGTTTGTAATTTTGAATACACCTGTTCTTGCGATAAACCCATTCTCTTACGCAATCTTTTTAATGAACTTCCTATATTATAATTATCGTCTTGATAAAACCATTGATGCATAGTCTATCCTCCTTTTAAATTTTGTAATTGCAGAGTTACTCTTTTTTGAGTTTAACAGAAAAACATATTATAATTGTAATTATAGAATTACAATTATATATATCTATAAATAATTTTTTAAGATATGTTTTATTTAAGAATTTGTTGATTTATCTATAATGATAAGTATCTAATTTTTAAATATATTTTGACCTATATAGAAAAATTTATGTTATTAATATAAAATATGAATTAAGAGGAAAGTTACATGCATTTAGATGAGTTGGTAATCTGAAGATTCAATGCTGAAAAACTGATATTGTTACTTATAGAAGAGTCTTTATAACATGAAGAATATAAAGTACTTATAAGCTTTATCCTTATATCTATTATTTATGTTTATACTGCTTCATGTATAAATACAGAATTACAAAAAGTATGTAATAGATAAAATTAATTTAAAGTGAACTGGAGGACAAAGAATGTCTTACATATATGAACCAAGAAATGATTATGAAAAGAAAATACTAAAAGAATATGATAAATTAAATAAGGAAAAGTATGAGGATAAATATAGAGATTTCGATGTTTCTCAATTGTATAGGGATATAACAAGTGAAGATGTATTTATACAAATTTGTATGATGGAAAGAAAATTAAAGCGAAAAATAGTTTTTATAATTATAACAATTATAAGTATTCTGATGTATTTATTTTTAAGTATTAATGTTTATCATGCTTCTAATTCAACATTACAATATTTATTTATTTTTGGTATAGTGCTATTTACTTGTTTACTATACTTAAAGATAAGGGAAATAAATATAAAATACAGATATTATGATTTAATTGATTTTAGTGCATTAAATGTATTAGAGGATATAAAAAATGCCAGGTGTACAGAAATAAAAAAAGAGTTCTTTGAAGATCTTTAAATAAATAACATGTACTCAATAATACATAATAAAGGAAGGCTATATATATGTCACATATTTATAAATTTAGTAATGCTGAAGAGTAAATTATGAATGATTTCTATAAAAATTATAGAGAGGATTATAAAGCTGATTATTGTAATTTAGAACTACATGAATCTATAGAAAAAATAGAAGAAGATAAACTAAACATAGGTATGTTACTTGAATATAATAAGAATATTGAGTTTGGTTCCTATATTAAAATTGCTGTTATAGCGATTATCTTTATTAGTATTTCAAGCTTTTTAGCATATAATACTTTTAATTCATTAATAAGGATTTTATTCATCATAAGTATAATTACTTGTATATATATCGTATTTAAGATTAAAGATAATAAAGTCAAAATATAGAAAATATGAATTAATGGCATTTGGCAAATTAAAAATATTAGATGAAATCCATCTAGAAAATCTTGAAAAAGTAAAATTAGAACGTTATTAATAGTAGGCTATTTGAAGGAGTAATAGGGGCTGTAAGTAGATTTGTGTAAAAACAAATTTACCTATAGTCTTTTTGGTACACAAAATTGGTAAATTTGGAATAATATTCATATAAAAAATTTTGGAGGTTTTGAAAATGAAAGATATAATTGTTCCAGATGTTGATTATCAAACAGAAGTTAAAAAATGCAAGACAATGGAAGATGT
>NZ_JADGMN010000034.1:0-19191 GCF_020662285.1 Clostridioides sp. ES-S-0108-01
AATATAAAGCTATACAAAACTTGCAATTAGCATTTTTCGTGGTAAAAGATGCGTGTAAAAATGGAATAAAATATTTAGACAAAAATGAGTACAAATATTATGAGAAATATGAGAAAAATTGCAGTGAAGCTGGTGCATGGTATAGTGATTTTGTAACATTAAAAGGTAATCTTAATTAATATATTCAAATACAATTGTACAACACCATAAAACAAATACAGTGATAATAATATGATTACAAAAGAGCTGTCTATGAGGAGGATGAATATGAAAAAATTTATAAGATTACTAATTGCTTTCCTTGTATTTTTCATAATATCAATAGGTATAATATTTTTTATGGATTCTATAGAAGAGAAAACTCCAAATAACAATTCAGAAGGAATAAAAAAAGAGCAAAATGACAAGGACAAGACTAAAAATAAAGTACAGGAAGAAGTTAAGAAAAAAGAAGAAATAGAGAAAAAATCCCAAGAGGGAGACAAAGGGAAAGTGGAAACAAAAAAACAAACATTAACTGGGGAAGAATTAAAGAAAAAAGTTGAGTCAACAATTTCAGCAGAGTATAAAGGAAACTATTATACAAATGATGTACTAGATACAGATGGTAGCTATGTACTTAGTTTACAAGTTCAAAATGCAAGTTTTGATAACGAAAGCAGTTGCAAGGCATTTACTAAAGACTTGATTAACAAGTTAAAAGAATTTAGAATAGATTCAGCAGAAATTTATTTCGTGGGTTCAAGTGGTCAAACAACATATCAAATTAACATAGATGATTTCTTGAAAGTTCAAGATAATATTGATAGTGTAGACAATATGGAGTTTTTCTCTTTCAAAGATTTTAAAAATTAGAAACAAAATAGAGAGATTTGCTTAAATAGCATGTGTCTCTATTTTGTCAAATTATGTTATAATAGTACTTAAGAAATATAATTTTATATTAACTAAGTGGTATGTAAAGAGTATCTGTTCTGCTTGTTCATATAAACTTAATGCTCGTTTTATATTAACTATGTGGTATGTAAAGCAATGTCGCCAAACATTGGAGGGGATAAATACTAATATTTTACATTAACTAAGTGGTATGTAAAGTTACTATTTTTAATAGATACTAGATAATTTTCCCCACGTTTTATATTAACTATGTAGATTCAAAATTAAATAAAGAAAAGGAAGCACTTACAAATATGTAGGTGCTTTTGTTATTCAATAAAGTAGAGGAGATTATATTAACATTGTACTATTAGATATATGTAAGTACATGTATTATGATTAATTAGATATTTAATGAAAATAAAGGTAAATCCATATTTTATGTTGAAATATATTATAAAATAAAAAAATATGGAGGATTTAGGAAATGAAAAGATTTTTTTTATTAATCATACTATGTTTACTAAGTATAGGAGTAGTTGCATGTTCCTCAAATGATGATAATGAAGACTATGATGATGTACCTAAGATAGAAAAAAAGTCTAATCCAAATGAAATAGATGGAATTAGAATTACAGTTAAAGGTGTTTCAAAAGAAGAAATGAAAGGCGATTATGATAAAGATGGAACTCCTAATGAAAATGGAGAGTATTTCGGTGTAGGGGCAGATGCAAAAAAGGCTGCAGATTATGAATACAAGGTTGTAAATGTAACTGTAGAGAATACAACAGATAGACCTGTAAAATTGTTTGAAGCTGGATGGAATAAAGATGGCACAGATTGGGATAAAAAAATTAAAGATATAAAAGTGACTGATAAGTTAGATAATAAAGAAGTTCCAGCACATGATAAATTTGATGCACAAGTTAAAATATTAACTGAGAAGAAGATGAATGTCAAAGAAATCGTATTAAAATATAATTTAACAAATTATACGAATTTAGAAGAAGCAATAAATTATGGGGATAATGGAGCATCTAAAGAAGATTTAAAAAAGAGATATCCAGAACTTTACAAAGAAAACTGGATAGAGTTAGGGACAATAAAATTTGAATAAAGATTTAATGTTGATTTGAAACAAAAATGAGGCACTTACTTTTATGGTAGGTGCTTTTATTTTGCTCAAATTGGTCGGTTGGGTAAAATAATTAGAAAAAATTAGTAAAACCTATTGAATTATTGGCAGACATCAATTATAATAATAAGTGTCAGCCAATAATTATACAGGAGGTGATTACTATAACTAAAAATAAGGTTGGCAGACCTAAAACGGAAACTGCTATGAATAAAAGAATTACAGTTAGATTGGATAGTAAGCATGAAGAAATTTTAGAAACATATACAAAAAAATATGGTATTACTAAAAATGAAGCTGTAAGAAAAGGTATTGAGAAGTTAGAAGAGAAGGAATAAAAAATAAGGGTCACTCTCCCCGACCAAAGATTGAGTAACCCCTATTGATGTATACTACAAATATACTAATGTTAGTATACATCATTCCTTAAAAAAATTCAAATTAAGGAGTGTAATAGTTATGGAAAATTTAATAGTAAAAGAGTTTAATGGAAGTAAAATTTATACTTTTATGTGGAAAGGAAAATCTTGTTGGATAGCTAATCAAATAGTTGGATTATTCGATTATGCTGATGTATCTAAAACAATACAGGATTGCATAAAAGCAGAAGAATTTGAGATTGAACAAGAGTATGATGTATTGAAAGGAAATGAATTTAATGATTTTGTAACTACTTTAAATGTAGTCTCAAATAATATAATTAGTAATAAAGCTAGAAGTATAACTATTTTTTATGAAGATGGTTTGTATGGATTTTTACAATATACAGACAAACCTATCGGTGTTCAATTTAGAAAATGGCTTAGACGAGAAGTTTTACCAAGCATAAGACAAACAGGTGCATACATAACTAATAACGCTGACCCTCAAGTGTTAAGAGAAAAAGCAAGTGAGATTGAAAAGTTACAGCTAGCTTATAACAGTACATCTATGTTAAAAGAGTTGCTAGACAATGCAGGCTTTGACAATAAATCTAAGTTACTTACAGCAAAGACATTATATAAAAAGGCAGGAATTGATTTACCAATCGAGATAGATGAAGAAGAACATTATTTTGATACAAAACAAATAGCATCTAAACTGAAAATATATTCTAAGAGTAATAAACCAGCTCAGATGGCTATTTGTGAAATTATTAAAAAGATAAAATTAGAAGAAAATGAAGTTAAGGGAGTTTGGGAAACAAATGGTTCTTGGACTGGTACTGTAAATAAATATACAAAAAGTGTAATAGATAAGGTTAAGTGTTGGATAGATGATAATAATAAGCCTGCTAAGATACAGGGTGAGAAGAAGAATTATCATGTAGTATACAAGATTGAGTAAATTTATAAGATTGTATTAAATAATTTAGTTTAGTTTAGTTTTGAGGGGGATTAATACAATGCGTGAAAGTTTACTTAATGAGTACAATTTAAAAACTGATGAAGATGTAGAATACTTTGTGAAGTTTGCTACATTATTATATAAATTAAAACAGAATGATGAAGAAAAATTTCAAGAATATGCAGAGATATTGAGAGGTATTCTTAGAGAACAAGAAGAGAGAGAAAATAAGTAAATAGAATAGATAAAGCAATTGGATATTCTATTGTTTCAAGTGCTTTGTCTGTTAAAAAATGGTATAATATAGGTAAGAGTTTTGCAGTGTGCGATTTTTCTACTCAAGTATGGTTTAACAGTTGAGATACAAGGCATTGAGAAGGTTTGATAAGTGTTATCAATTGCACTATTATCCGCTCACTGCAAATTTGAGAGAGTTTTATGTGTGTAAGTATTGAAGATACTCAATTTATTTTGGGATTTTATATTAACTAAGTGGTATGTAAAGTTAGATTTTAGAATCGAATATAAAAAATAAGCTAGAATTTTATATTAACTAAGTGGTATGTAAAGTAATTAAGTCTATCGTAATGTAGAGATGAAGGGTCAAATTTTATATTAACTATGTGGACTTAAAATTAAAAATACTAAAAACACTTACTTAAATAGTAGGTGTTTTTTTATTGAAAGGATGTGATTATAATGAAAAAAGTAATAAATAGGAAAAATATGTAAGAATTATGTGCTATAATAGTTGTAAGCAAGAAGATGTAATCTACAATTTATAGAGTGGAGTTCATACAAAAGATTATCCTCCCAACGTATAGAAGGGAGGTGTGTATGTATGGATAATTTTTTGATTGGCGTATTAGCTAGCTTAACAGCTACTCTAATAGCTTACGTAATTGGTAAATTAATCAAAAAAGCAAAAAGCCACTCTCGTGCAAAGAGTGACCTAATAGTTGAATTTAAATTTATGTTTAAATCCAAGAAATGATTGAGTTTTAATGAACTCCACTCTACGACTAAATAGATTGTAGTTCTTCTTGCTTTTATTATACCACAAATTAGAAAAAATATTGACTATAATATTTTTTCTAAACAATAAAAATATGGAATTTTTTATACAAAATAATGATGAATATAAATTAATGAATAAATTTAATTGTAAAACTGTAAATACAGTAAGCACTTACAAACATGTAGGTGTTTTTTTATACAAAAAATCAAAGAAGGTGAATATATGGTAAGAAAACTGCGGTGTAATGTTAAAAAATACTTTAGAAAGGAAGTGATAACTTGGTAATAGACATATACCTAAAAAATGAAAAAGAAAAAATAGATTTTCATTTTCCAGTAAACCCACAAGATTCTTTATCTATAAAAAAAGAAAAAAGATTTGAAACTGTTGATATAGTAAATCTAGGTGAATTTGACATTAAAAAAGAAGGCGAGAAGATAAGAGAAATATCATTCAAGACATTCTTACCCAATTTATATGATGCTTCTTATTGCAGATATGGCGAGTTAAAAAATCCTACTGAAATAGTTGCAATGCTTGAAAAATGGGTAGACCAAGCCGAACCTCTAAGACTTATTGTAACTGGTTTTGGCTACAATGGATTAGTTACAATATCTAGTTTCAGCAATACTCAAACAGCAGGAAGAGAAGAAGATAGAGACATTGAGATAACATTTAGAACTTATAGAGAATTGAAGATAGAGACATTAAAAAAAGAAACTAAAAGTAATACTAAAACAGATTTAAAAGATAATAGACCTAACAATAAAACTACTACCAAAATATATACAGTTACATCTACAGATACATTATGGAGTATTGCAAAGAAATTTTTAGGTAAGGGTTCAAGGTGGCTAGAGATTTACAATATACTCGAAAATAAAAAAGTTATTGGTAAAAATCCAAATATAATAAAAAAAGGACAAAAGCTGGTGATACCTTCTAAATGAAAATAATATTAAATGGAAAATATGATATTGCAAATTTTAACGAGGGAATAACATTAAGTGAAGCTATAGACGGAGTTGCATATAAAATGGATGTATCCTTGATAGAAACTAAAACTTTGCAAGATATAAATATTAAAAAAGGTGATAAAATAGTTCTAATTGATATAGCATATGAGAGTAAAAAAGAAGAAATAATCTTTAATGGAGTCATATGGGAAACTAGAAGAAGTGAAAAAAGTAAGAAACTGACATTATCTTGCAGAGAAAGAACAGTTTATATGGAAGAATCAGAAGAACAATATGGTTTTAAAGAAAATACAGCAACACAGAGAATTGAATATTACTGTAAACAATGGAACATACCTTACTACAATCTAGCTAATACAGGGAAGAAACTTGCTAAAGTAATACATAAGACTAACATCTTAGATATGATTAAAAAAGACTTAAAAGAAACAGCAAGTAAGGGTGGAGACTTATTTAGAGTAAGAATGGATAATAAATTAAAACTATTCAAACTAGGAACTAATGCAAATGTATATAAGTTAGATAGTATATTAGAAGATGCAAATTTTACTAGTAGTTTTAATGATGCAGTAACAAGTGTAAAAGTGTTAGGTAAGAGTAAAGACGAAAATACAAAAGCATCTGTTATTGGAACTTATAAAAAAGATGCTGATAAGTTTGGAACTCTACAAAAGATTAAACAAGATGAAAAGATAAAAAATGCAAAAGAAGCTAAGAAAGCAGCAGAAACAATGTTCAATTCGGGAGAAGAAACAATAAGTGTTGATTGTGTAGTAGATATAAATAGAATAAGAGCAGGCGACAAGGTATCTCTAAAAGGTAAAGAGTATTATGTTATAGATGTTACTCATACACTAGATTCTACACCGAAAATGAAGCTCAATATAGGGACTTTAGAATATATAAGGAGGAAGTTTTATACAAATGACTGATGCTAGATTTAATGGAGTTGCTAGAATATTGAAAGAAAAAATGAATAAAAGTGTTAATGATGGAGTTTTTGGAATAGGTTGCGAACTCGCAGAAATAACAGAAAATGGGCTTAAGGTTAATGGTTATAAAGATGAAATACAGGATTATCTAGTATTAGAGAATTTAACATTAAAAGAGGACTATTTTACTTTTTCAGATGAAGCTTTAAGTGGAGAATATAGACATAAACATAAAATAGAAACTCCACAAGAATTAAAGCCACTAAGTATAGGTGATAATGTGTTAGTAGCTATTATGGGAGCTGATTTTGTTGTGATTGGGAGGGTTGTAAATGCCAAATCTATTTCCTCAAAGTGAAACTTTTGAAACTATAGAATTAAAAAATAATAATGAAAGTGAACTGGAGCTAAAGGGTTCTTTCTTATTTGACTTTATAAAAGGTGAATTTGTTAAAAATGCAGATGGAACATTAAAAAAATGTAACAAGGTAGATGCATACAAACAATGGTGTCAAAAAGCTATATTAACACCTAGATATAAAAGGTCAGCTTATTCTAGTGTATATGGAAGTGAAATAAAAGATTTAATTGCTAGTAACCTATCTCAAAGTGCTAAAGAACTTGAAATATCTAGGTTAATAAAAGAAACTATTTTAGTTCATCCATATACAAAAGAAGTGAGTAATTTTATATTCAATTGGCTTGAAAATAGTAGACTTGTTAATTATGAATTTGATGTACTAACAATAGATGATGAAAATATAACTATAGATGGAAACATAAAAAGGTAGGTGATTATATGGAAAGAGAACTACCTATACCAGTATTTTTAACAGAAGATGAAGACACTATACATGAAAGAATGTTAAGCAACTTTCAAGATGTGAGCACACTAGAAGGGGACTTTATTTATGATGCAACAAGACCTACAGCAGAAGAAGCTGCACAGTTAAAACAACTAGGACTACAAAATAATTTAAAGATTGCATTTCCTCAAACTAGCTATGGAATTTATTTAGAGTGGCTTGGCGAATGTAAAGGAGTATTTAAAAATCAACCTACAAAAGCAATAGGAACAATTACATTTACAGGAGTACAAGGAACTATCATTACAAAAGAGACTGTAGTAACTACTGTTGCAACTGATGAAAAGCAAAGTATAGAGTTTGAGCTTCTTGAAACTAAAACTATAGGAGAAAATGAAACAGTAGATATTAAAGCAGAATGTAGGATTGCAGGGATTATAGGAAATGTATCTAAAGGCAGTATATCTGTTTTATTAGGTTCTATTAATGGGATTAAATCTGTTACTAATAAAGAAGATTTTAAAGGCGGGACAAATATAGAAGATGAAGAACATTTTAGAGAAAGAGTACTTGTGTCAGAACAAGAGGACCGATTAAGTGGAGCTAGTTCAGATTATATAAGATGGGCTAAAGAAGTAGCTGGAGTTGGATATGCTTATGTAGTTCCCGAATGGGCTGGAGCAGGGACAGTAAAAGTATTAATACTAGATAAAAATAGAAAAGCAGCAACACAAGAATTGATAGATAAAGTTCAAGAATATATATATCCATTAAACGTAGAAGGGAATAGAGATGGAAAAGCTCCTATAGGTGCTATTGTAACTATAGCTACTCCACAAACATTACTAATTAATGTAAAAGCTAGTTTTGTGTTTTCAAATGGATTTGGTCAAGAAACTGTGCTAAATATCTTAAAAAATAAAATAGATAAATACCTCGATAAAATAGATATTGGAGGTACTGTTTCTTATAATGCAATTTATGCACTAACAGGTTCTATGATGCTTGCAGATGAAGGAATACAAGATTTTTCTAACTTGACAATAAATGATGGAACAGCAAATATTATTTTAAATGACCAAGTAGTTGGAATAGGCGAGATAATTAATGAGGTGATATAGTGATAACTTCTAAAAAAGGTAGAGAAATGCTTCTTACATTGTCACCGATATATGAGCAAAGTTTAATTATGAACTCTATATATGAAGCTATAGGAAGCGAATTTGATAATTTAGAGTTATTAAATAAAGAAATAGAATTACAATTATTTCCTCAGACTGCAACGTGGGGTTTAAGTTTTTGGGAAAATAGAGTAGGTTTATCTACTAATCTAGATGAAGCTACAGAGACTAGAAGAAGAAAAGTCATTGCTAAGCTCCAAAGCAAATATATTATGACACCTAAAAGAATGTCTATGATACTTCAATCTTATACAGGTGCAAATATAAAAATAAATGAAAACATATCTCCATATACTTTTGGTGTTGAATTAACTGGTACTCAAGGTTTTCCTCGAGATTTAGAAGATTTATATAAGAGAGTAAATGTTATAAAACCTTCTCACTTATCTGTAAGTTATAAGTTAGTATCTTTATTAAAAAGTAAAACTTATTTTGCGCAGACAACAATTATGAGTGAAGAAATAACAGTATATCCTTATTCAAGTAAAGAAGTAAAAGCTAATGTAAAAGCTAAGTTTGCATTAGCCCATAACATGAGTTCAGAAATATTGACAGTATATCCAAAAGGAGGTGGTATAAATGGCTGATGAACAATTTTACACTATACTTACAAATATAGGTAAAGCTAAAATTGCTAATGCAGGAATGCTAGGTAAATCAGTAGTACTAGAGAAGATTCAAGCAGGTGATGGAGGAGGAAGCTATTACAATCCAACAGAAGACCAAACAGGACTCAAAAATGTAGTTTGGGAAGGTAATATAAATGCGTTTGACAAGGATGAAAATAATCCTAATTGGATTATTGCAACAGCATGTGTACCTGGTTCAATAGGTGGATTTACAGTTAGAGAAATGGCTCTCATAGATAATGAAGGAGATATGATTGCAGTTTGTAAAAGTCCTGAAACATATAAGCCAAAAGTTGGCAATGGAGCTATGAAAGATTTGTATTTAAAATTTATTATAGAGGTATCTAATGTAGAGAAAGTGACCTTAGTTGTTGACCCTACTGCAATATTTTTAACTAAAAAAGATGAAGAAAAAATATTAACAAATATCAATAAGTTAGACACTAAAATTGATACAACCAAAACAGAGTTAACAAACAACATAGAAACTGCTAAGACAGAGATTAATAATAAAATAGGAGATACAACACTACTTGAAACAACAGATAAAACAAATATAGTTAGTGCAATTAATGAGGTAAAAACTAGTGTAGATAGTATAGAAACAACAGCAGAGAAAACGAGTATAAAAGATACAGATAACTTATTTGAAAGTGATAATGTAGAAGGAGCATTGAAAGAGGTTTTTCAAAGTGGAGTTAATGCTAAAAATAATGTAGTAACAGCATTAAACTCCAAGGGTGCTGAGGTTGCTACAAGTGATACATGGGAAGAAATAAAGGGAAAAGTTAATAAAAAAGAGGGCAGATTGGATTTAAGAGAAACAAATTTATCTGGCTATACTTCATATTTAATAGCAAATGGTTCTTTTAAATATATTGATAAATATTCAGGAAATTTAAAAGCTTTTGAATGTGAGAAACCTTACTTTTATGTTATTGTAAATACACATTTAATTAAAATTAATGCAATTGATGAATCTGTAGCTTTTGATATTACTTTAGCTAGTGCTAACTTCTCATGCATTTGCATTACTCAAGAATATTTATTTATATCTGATAATACTAAATTATATAAAATAAATAAAACAACAGGGAGAGAGATACAATCTATAGAAGGTGCTTATTATAAATTATGTACCTATGATGACTATATTTATGGAATATATGGAGGTGAAACCTCTTCGACACTTCATAAAATTAGAATATCTGATATGTATATAGTCTTAACTAAGAATTTAGTATCAAATAGTATTTATAATTTTACTGGAGGTAAGTTTGTTTGCAATAAGAATGGTATTTATGCTACAACAGAACATTCAAGTTCAAGTTCAAGTACTCGCACAGATTGTTATCTAACTAAAATAAATTTTGATTTTACTATTGCTAAGAATTTTAGAATTGGAGGATATTTATCTGAAAAAAATATTAAGTTTTTAAACGATTTTGTTTTTGTATCTGATAGATATGCAAGTATTGAAGTTGATAGTAGTAATAAAAGCGGTTTAGTCAAATATGATGCAAATTTAAATTTGATTATTTCTGATGATGCTAGTTATTGCACAAACTTTGATATATATAATGGATATTTATATGTCATACAGCCAAATTCTAGCCACCCTTTTCAGAAAAAAGATTTAAATACTTTTAAGACAATTAAATATTGTGACATACTTTATATCGGTTATCCGGGAGAAAACATCATTATAATTAATAATCTAGTTTTTTTTATTAATTATAATATTTACAGAAATGTATTATCAAAAAAGGTTTATTCAGATGAAAAAGGAGAAGAATTATGATTTATTTAGGAAATTTAATGGATACAGAGGAACAAAATATAAAATATATTGGAATGATACACTATGAACCAAGTGTATTAGGTGAAGAAGATTTAAAAAGTGGAATTTTAGTTGATGAATTACCAGTATAACAATATATAGAAAATAAAGAAGCAAAGTTATTTATAAACATAGATACTAAAGAGGTTTTCTATAGATATACAGATATTAAAAGTAGCATAGAAGATAAAGTAAATTCTACAGAACAAGCAATAGCAGATTTAACATTTCAATTAATGAGTAATGGGGTGATATAAATGAACTGGTATAAGATAATAACAGATTTCTATAATAATGGTAATTGGACTAAAGAGCAAGTTAAAACAGCAGTAGAAAAGAATAAGATAACAGCAACAGAATATAAAGAAATTGTAGGAGAGGACTATATAGCATAGTCTTTTTTTTAATATCAAAAATTAGGAGGCTTACATGAATGAAGAACTTTTCGAAGCAGATTTAAAAAGACATGAAACAAGAATAAATAAGCATGGAGAAGAAATAGACGAATTAAAGATAGCAAATATTGAATCTAAAGCAGAGTTAAAAGCATTATGCGAGAACTTAAACTCACTTACAAGTATGCTCAAGTGACTAATTGGAACAATGATTACAACACTTGTAGGATTCTTTATATTTGCTATTCAGCGAGGAATATTTTAATTAGGAGGAAAATATATGGATAATTTAATAAGTTTCATACCAGAGCAGTTACTAATTTTAGTTGCTGCTCTTTATGTTATAGGAGCAGGTTGTAAGAAGTATAAACAGTTAGATAACAAGTATATTCCAGTAGTGTTATTAGTACTTGGAATAGGTTTTTCAGTATGGATGTTAGGGTTAAATGCTGATGCAGTTTTACAAGGTGTGATTTGCTGGGGTATATCAATAGGTATAAATCAAACTTACAAACAGTTAAAGGAGAAAAATAAATAATGAAAATAGCAATAGTACCAGGACATACACTAACAGGAAAAGGAACAGGAGCAGTTGGCTATATAGATGAAGGAGAAGAAAACAGAATTCTAACAGAACTAATAGTTAAATGGTTAAAACAAGGTGGAGCAACTGTATATACTGGTAAGATAGATAAATCTAGTAATTACTTAGCAGAGCAATGTCAAATAGCCAATAAACAAGATGTAGACTTAGCAGTACAAATTCACTTCAATGCAAATAATACAACCCTAAATCCAATGGGTACAGAAACAATATATAAAACTAACAATGGCAAAGTATATGCTGAAAGAGTTAATGATAAATTAGCAACAGTATTCAAAAATAGAGGTGTCAAATCAGATGTAAGGGGTTTGTATTGGCTTAGTCATACAAAAGCACCAGCAATATTAATAGAAGTGTGCTTCGTAGATAGTAAAGCAGATATAGATTATTATATTAGACATAAAGATATAGTTGCCAAATTAATAGCAGAAGGTATTTTAAATAAAACTATAGATAATAAAGAGAATAGTGAAGGAAAAATCATGTATAAACATACAGTCGTTTATGATGGAGAAGTTGATAAAATCCCTGCAACTGTGGTTGGTTGGGGTTATAATGATGAAAAAATATTGATATGTGATATAAAAGATTATGTACCCGGTCAGACAGAGAACTTATATGTTGTAGGCGGAGGAGCATGTAATAAGATAGGTTCTATAACTAAAGAAAGATACACTATGATAAAAGGTAATGATAGGTTTGATACACTTTACAAAGCATTAGATTTTATTAATAGATAGATTAAAATTTTATAATCCCATTTACACTTTGCTTATATTTTGTGTCACTATCACGACAATTTACAAAATAAAAAGTGATATATTAAAGATAATCATAAAATATTCATAAAATCAAAAAAGTTTATGCATAATTACTATTATATTAGGTATATATGGTTAAAATAAATATATAAAAGAGACAGCTACAACTTAAAATAGCTGTCTCTTTTTAGATTGCAATTTAATAAAGGCTATAAGATAGCAAATGAAGAAGATTGTTAGATTGTAATCTTTATTAGATTATAATATACACGAAAATAATTAAAAAACATGTATTTATAGCATATAAAGCACACATAATATAATAAAATAAACATAAACTAGCAAAAAATAAACGTTTGGTATATAATTAAAGAAAGGAGAATGATGAAAATATGTATACAGAAATATTAAAAATAATAGAAGGGGGTTTAGATAAAGATAGAAATAAAGTCGTATCCTATAGCAAAATATTATCTGAGAATTTAATTAAAGATGGTGAAGAAAAATTTGCAAAAAAAATTAATACAATATTAGAAAAAAATAGTGCTAGTACAACCTATTTAGATAGTTTTTTAAATTCACCTGTTGATCAAGATACTAGATTAAAAATAGCAGACGTGATATTCCCTAGTGAAGATATAAATTTGATATTAAATGATGATGTAAAAGAAAGAATAGAAGAGTTTATTTTATCAATAGATAAAAGAGAAGATTTGCATAAGTTAGGTATAAATAATGCAACTTCATTGTTGTTATATGGATATCCAGGTACAGGGAAAACTAGTATAGCAAAACTAATTTCATATAAAACTAATCTACCTTTGGTTATGGTTAGATTTGATTCTTTGATATCCTCTTTACTTGGAAGTACATCCAAAAATATTAGGCGAATATTTGATTATGCTAATAGTAGACCATGTATATTATTTTTAGATGAATTTGATGCTATAGCAAAAGCAAGGGACGATAAACAGGAGCTAGGAGAGTTAAAAAGAGTTATAAATAGTTTGTTGCAAAACATTGATAATTTTAATGAAAATAATATTTTAATAGCAGCTACAAATCATCATGAACTGTTAGATTCTGCGATATGGAGACGATTTTCTATTTCTATCGAAGTTTTAAAACCATCACTTGAACAAATACCTTTGTTAGTAAAAGAATATTTAAACAAAATGGACTATGATTTCAAAGACAATTCAAAAAAAAATGCTTTTATATCTAATGCTTTATATGGATTGTCAGCAGCAGATATAAAAAATGTATGTTCTAATGTGATAAGAAAAAGTGTTTTAGAAAACAAAAATAGAATTGAATTTCCTGAATTTTTATATGAAATATATTTATATAAAAATCATAGTCTAAAAGACATAGAAAAAGCAATCATATTTTTAAAGAAGCATGGTGTTTCTAAAAGAAGTATATTTAAAATGTTAAATGTACCAATAAGAAAAGTAGATTCAGTTTTAATTGAAAGTGAGGAGATTAAAGAATGAAAGATAAAAAGCTTCCAATAAAGATGTTTAGCAAAAGAGAAAACTTAGATGAACGATATGTAGAAGGTATGGGGAGTTCTGAATTACCTAAATGGGCATTGGACGATTCAGAAGCAATAAAACGTTCTGAAAGTTTAATTCATAGTTTGAGGTTCTGTAAGAATTATTTTAAAGAAAGAGATGAAAAAAATGGTTTTATACCATTTACAGCAGTTGCAAGTATAGATGAAAATGCTTTAGCAAAATCTTATAGAAAAAAAATTACTAATCTATTCAACGTTGGCGGAAAATATAATGTGGTGGGAATGCTAGATAATAATAGCATTATAATTAAAATTGATAATGAAGATGATTTAAATTTGATTAAGGAACAAATAAAAAAAATTGATAGAAATAGAGAAGCTATATCTGCTGTTGAAGAAATTAATAATTTTGAACCAAATATACACTATGATGAAGATGAAAAGGGTAATTTAAAAGTGAAATTAATTAGCTATGGAGATTATGAATTAGATATGGCAATTAATAACTTATTTGAAACATTATGTAAAAATAATAGAATTGAATTTAAAAAAACTTATTATACAGATAAAATGATAATCTATAAATTAGAGAAATATGATAAAACTTCAATGCAAGTAGTAAGAGATTTTAATGCTCTTTATTCAATTGAGGATATGCCTAAATATTCTATTTGTGAATTTAATTTTAAAGAATCTGATGTGGAATTAGATGTTAAAAGGCCAGATACAGATAAAATATATCCTGTAGTAGGCGTTTTTGATGATGGTATTGAAAAAAATAAATACTTAAGCGAATGGGTATTACAAGAAAAAAATGTAGTATACTCAGAGGAGGATTTAAGTAAAGAGCATGGAACCTTTATTGCAGGCATTTTATCTTATGGGGATGATTTAGAAAATAAGAATTATACAGGAATAAATGGTTGCAAAGTTTTTGATGCATCAATATTTAGCACTAGTAGTAATATGGATCAAGATATTCTTATCGAAGATATAGAGAACTGTTTAAAAAGGTATAGTGATAAAGTAAAGATATGGAATCTATCTATAGGAACAGATAAAGAAGCTTCAATTAATAAATTTTCAGATTTTGGTATCGCACTAGATAGACTTCAAGATAAATATGATGTTTTAATATGCAAGTCTGCTGGAAATAGTAGCGGTTTTCTAAACGGAGCTCCAAAAGCTAGAATATCTGAATCAGCAGATAGTGTAAGGTCTATTGTAGTTGGTTCAATAGCTCAAGATAAATCAGAATATGATTTAGTTGAAAAAAATTATCCTTCTCCATTTACACGCATTGGTAGAGGTCCGAATTTTATAATAAAACCTGATTTAGTACATTATGGTGGAAATGTAGGTATAACATCGGAAAATGAGTTATCTATTACAGGAATAAAATCTTTTTCTAAAGATGGAAAAATAATACAAGATATAGGTACAAGTTTTTCGACTCCTAGGGTAGCCAGCATATTAGCTGGTATACAAAATGAGTTGAAAGGAGATTTTGATTCTTTATTAATAAAATCAATTGCTATACATAATGCTAATTATCCCGAAAACCTTGATATGCCAACAAGTGAAAAACTTAATCAACTTGGGTTTGGGGTACCTAAAAATATTAATGATGCGTTATATAATAATAGCAATGAAATTACATTAGTGATGAGGGATCAATTGAGTAAAGGAGAATTTATAGAAATTTTAGATTTTCCATATCCTAAAACAATGATAAACAAAAATCATTACTATGGTCAAATTGTAGTAACTGTTGTTTATAATCCAATTTTAGACTATAATCAAGCATCAGAATATTGCCAATCCGATTTAAAGGTGTATTTAGGAACATATGATAGAAAAGAATTGCAGGATTTAACTATTCCTAGAATAAAGAATCCTATAACTAAAGTTGATGGTAAAAATTTACTAAATACATCTTGTTATAGTAAAAAAGAATTAAAAAATAAAACTACTGAATTTTCTAGAAAAGAAAAACTTTTAATCCAGTATGGTGACAAATATTATCCAGTAAAAAAATATGCAGTCGATTTGGATGATATTACACCATCAAATAAAATAAAATACCTAAATGAAAAGAGGAATTGGTACTTAAAAATAGAAGGGCTTTATAGAGATGCAGCTGAAAAAAAGGCAGAAAAATATGGATACGATTTAAGCCAAGAGTTTTGTGTTTTGATTACAATGATTGACAATAAAAATAAACAGAATAAAATATATGATGAGGTTACAGGATTGTTAGATCAAAATAATTTTAGCTATACAAATATTATATTAGAATCTAATGTTGAAGTAAAAGAAGATATAAAAGATGATGCTTTAAAAATAAATGAATTGTTAGATAAAATAATAACAGGAGATTGGGATGAGTAGTCAAAAAATCGCTATACCTGCAATTAGAAAAATAATTTATGAACATTTTTGTATAAATGCTGAAAACCTGTCTGAAAGTCAGAGAATTAACTATACAGACTTGATGATGCAATCGCTTAATGAGAGTATAGGAGAAATTAAAAAGAAAGAAATATTAAAGCAATTGGAGGATGAAAATGCACTAAAATTAGAGACTTTAGAGAAAGAATTGATAAATAAATATGAAAATAAAGAAAAACAAAATTATATAAAAAATTTAGCTAGTTTTTTATTTGATGGGATAATAATAGCAACTTTGGTTGGATTAATAATTAACCAGCTTACAGATGTATTTTCAGAATTAAAACTAGGGATACAAAACTCAGTACATATACCTACTTGTGTTACATCTATTATAATTATAATATTGCTTGTAATATTCCTAGCCTTAATATTGGCTAAACATTTTCTGGATAAGATAAAGACTAAAATTTAATAATCGTTTTCTAATAAAGTTAATTTGTTTATTCAGATTAGAATGATTTCAAAATAAAAAAGGCATTAAAAAATTTCAAATATTAACAGGATACATAAAACTATATAGTATAACATGTAATAATAATACGAACGAAAATTATCATACTAGAACATAAGACATGTTATAATTGTATTAGATATATACATTAACATACACCAAAGCACTCCTATAAAAAGAGTGCTTATTTTTTTGAAATACATTAAGGTATAAAAAAACTATCAATAACCTTACTCAACATACCTTAGAAACGATTTAAATAGGTCTTTTTCATACACAAAATTAATGATATAATAAAAAAATAGAAGTGTATTCGCAGTACACTTCTATTTCTACAACTAAGCATTCTCATGAGCGGGAGTGCTTTTTTCATTTCTCCAAACAACATTATTTTTTTCATCAATAATTATTAAATCAATCTCATTATCTTTCAAAATCTCTGTTGCAGTACAAATGAGATTATCCAAGTCAAAACTTCGAGTTATTTCTAGTTGTTTATTGTTTAAATGTAGATAAAACTAAAAAGGGTTCTCTAGAAAACAAAATCTATCTAATTATACTTACTTACCAATACCATTACTTGATGTAAGCAAGATTCTACCACATTTTCTCCGTACTCTAGTATAAAATCATCTAACTGTGTATCTATAAAATTACAATAATCATATGGACTACCGATATAAGCAGTCAACATATGAGTACATTTATCCATTTTATCTCTAAACATATATATTATTATCCCCCTAAAAAACTTTCGTAAAAACAAAAAGAATATATCTTTTTGGCAACTGGCTGACATAACTCATAAGATATTCTATAAGTCTTAGTCCCTATAGCTTTGCGTCACTAAATTTCTCTAGTTTTGCCGATTTAGTTTTATTCTACAACTAAAATAATACAATAGAATTAGTTATTGTTCAACAAGATTGTTTGAAAATTAAATAATTTTATAGGTGTGAATAATATTTTTTAAATATAAAAATAGATTAAATGTTCAGAATATATGGTAAAACTTACCTGTAGTTTTTATGATAAAAAGCTCCTATTATTAATTTAAGTTAGATAAATTTGAGGAAGTGACATAAATTGAAAGAAGGAATATATTATGCTAAATAAAAAATTACCAGATGCAGAATTAAAAATTATGAAATTCATTTGGAACTCTGGTTATAAAACTGTAATATCAAAAGATGTTGCAGATGAAATAGAAAAAATATATGGCTGGAAACAAACTACAACACTAACACTTTTATTAAGGTTAACCAAAAGAGGTTTTTTAGCTTCTAAAAAAATAGGTAAACACACACATTATACAATATTAATAAAAGAAAAAGAATATCTTAAATTAGAAGGGAAAAGAATTTTTGGAGGTTTACATAATAATCCTTTATCAGAATTAATATTAAAACTACATGACGGAGAAGAAATAACAGAAGAAAAAATAATGGAAATAGGAGAATGGATAAAAAGCTGGAAGGATGAAGATTAATAAATAAAAGGTAGCTACTAATATAAGTGTTACCTTTTTCCTTGTGGATAATATTGTGTATAAGTTGTGGAAAACTTATGTAAAAATTGTGGATAAAATATTTTGCTGACATTTAACTGACAAAAGCATATAAAAAAGACATGAATATATTGGAATAACAACATTTACAAATAAAGATATGGCATAATACCAATGTCAATAACTTATTATTGTTTATAGTGGACTTTATTTCAATTAAATGTTTTTCAGCATCCTTTTTCTTTTCATATCTCCCATAATTTTTTGTTTCTTTTGCCAATTGTTTCTTCTATATACTCCACATATACATAGAATTTTTCCGCTCTTTTTCTTATAAAGCTGATTTGATGTTCATATATGTACACTTCCTTTATAAGTTTTTATATAAAAGAGCAGTTATACTGCTCTAATATCTAATGAATATTAAGATGATTTTTTAAAGCTTCTTGAAGTATCTGAGAAAAATTAACCTTATGTTTCTCAGCTTCTCTATTAAGCCATTGAGGTATAGTAAGTGTCTTTTTAATAGAGTAATTTTCTATAGCTTTGCGGTGAATAGGCATATATATTTCTATTAAAGTAGGTATTTGATTTTTCTCTAAATTTAATTTATCTATAGTAGTTGCAGGAGGGATTATGTCATTGTCTTCTTCCATGGTGCGTCCAGTTCTTGCATATAAAAGCCTTTAGTTGAGGAACAAAAGCAAGTGGATTAATATAATTAATTCAAACTAATAAAACGAATTGAAAGGTGAAAATCCTTTCTATCACAACTATCAA
>NZ_JADGMN010000035.1:0-17575 GCF_020662285.1 Clostridioides sp. ES-S-0108-01
ATACAGTCAAGTTAGAAGATGGACACTTAAATATAAAGATAAAGGGATATCTGGATTAGAAGACCGAAGAGGTAAAGCAAAAAAAGAAAATGAGTTGACTCAATTAGATAAGGTAAAGTTGGAATTGAAAATTGTAAAAGCAGAAAAACACAAATTACAACTGGAGAATGAATTCTTAAAAAAGTTAAAAAACATAGAAAGAAGGTGGTAATTACACTATCTAAGAATGAAGACAAATATAAAGTACTTCAATCCTTATTCAATGAAAAAAAAGCTTCGCTTATCCAATTATGTAAAATTGCTAAAATAAATCGTTCTGGATGCTATAAATGGCTTGGTCGAGATAAAAGTAATTTAGAACTTGAAAACATTAAATTAGTAGCTTTGATAACTAAGATATATGAAGAAAAGAATGGGGTTTTTGGCTCTTTAAGGATGACTCTGCAGTTAAATAGAGAGTATAAACTTAATGTCAATCACAAGAGAGTGTACAGACTAATGAGAGCCGTAGGCTTAAGATCTATTTGTAGAAAAAAGAAATTTAGTTATGTTAAATGTACACCAGAAGTAATCGCTGAAAATGTATTAAGTAGAAAATTTAGTGCAGATAAAACCTCTCAAAAATGGTTAACAGATGTAACTGAATTTAAATTAACCAATGGGGCGAAGGCCTATTTAAGTGCAATTCTAGATTTAGGCGATAGAAGTATAATTTCATATGTTATTGGAAAATCAAATAACAATAACTTGGTGTTCGAAACTTTTGATAAAGCAATAGAACTATATCCAAATGCAAAACCTATTTTTCATAGTGATAGAGGTTTTCAGTATACTAGTAAGGTATTTAAATCGAAACTTTTAGCACAAGGCATGATGCAAAGTATGTCAAGAGTTGGGCGTTGTATTGACAATGCTCCTATGGAAGGATTTTGGGGAATTTTAAAGGTGGAAATGTACTATTTAAGGAAATTTGATACATACGAACAATTAGTCAAAGCAATAGAGGATTATATATATTACTAGTAGAATAATAATACCATGGATTATTATTAGTCCAGAATGTTACTCCAGCTTCATGTAAGCATTGTGAAACAAAGTTAGCACAATCTCCATATCCATCTTTTTGAAAATTATAATATGGAGAAGGTGCATTATTTTTTCGGTTTGTACTACCATAATAACCATTAGTATAGCCATGTTTTTTAGCATAAGCTAATGCTTGTTGTCTATAACTAGAAGGGCTTACTCTTGGTAAAGGTTCATTTGAATTTTTCTCATTAATATTTAAATTATTTTCCCAGTTTTCTATTTCATCTTTTATATTTGTACTTAGAGTATTACTTGAATACATTTTTATTAATTCATTATTTAGAGATTTCTTTTGATTATCTGAAAGATCTGGTTTTATTGAAGGATCAACCATTTCTATTACATATTTTGCATCGAAATCTACAAAATTACATAAATCCTCTAAATGCTCAATCAAAAACTCTACATATTCATACGACCACTCTTTATAGTTTTTTCCATTTTTTAATACAAATTCATTAATCTGATAACTTTGGTTTGTTACTTTGAAAAAATCGCCTGAAGGATCCATTATATCATTTATAGAATTTTCATACTCAACAATATTGATTTGCCTTATTAATTTCTCTTTTTCTGTTAAGTTACTATAATTTTTGTTAACAAAAGCTACTAATCCAAATTCAAAGTTTAAAATTGAATCTTTACGTTCTTTCACTGAATCTTCTCCAAATTTTCTAAGACCTTCTAAATTTTTATCAATAGCTTTATCTCTAATATCTATTAATTGTTCTATACTTAAATCTTCTAAGTTTTTAGAGACCATTTCTTCATTATATTTGGTTATATCTTGTCCTTTCACATTAGTATTTTTATCAGCGAAAACAAATACAGTAGTTGATAAGCTTAAAATCATTGTCATAATAATTGAACTTATATTTTTTTTATTTAACATATTAAACATCCCTCTTTAATATATGTATTAATACTTGTCAAAACAGGAATCATATTCTACTAAAATTTAAAACAAGTTTATTACCGTTTTCTTACAAAAGAGTGTTTACTAAATAGCATTATATAATCCTCCCTTTCTAGTATTATTTATATATATAACGAATAAAGAATCGTTTTTTAGACACTTATGTATAAATTTTTTTATTAAATTTCAAAAATGTATTTTCAATAAGATTTAATTATCAGAAGTAGAATCATAATATATAAAATAAACAATCAAAAATAGTGTAAAAACTAATACTTTTTGTTAATATTAATAGATAAAGATAAACTAAGGTGGTGATTAAACTGACAATAGAAGAATACAAAAATAAATACTCTACTGGAGATAAAATTATACTTTCCTTAAAGAGTTTTGATGATAAAGAACTATACTATCATGAAACTTATAACATATTAAATTCAATAGATGAAATAGATAGATTAACATCAAGTAAGATATTTAAAATAATAGAAGATAAAAATGATTTAGCCTTAGAGTCTTATTATTCTAGTGTAATTGAAGGTGCTTTTTCAACTAGAAAGATTGCAAAATCTATAATTAGAGGAAAGATGAAACCAAGTAATAAAAGTGAGTATATGATTTACAATAATCATAGAGCCTTAGAATATGGATTAGATAATTTAGATAAGTTATATAGTCACAAATTTATATATAATTTACATCATATATTGGGTGAAAACTGCTTAGATTCAGAAGAATATGAGTACAGAACTGAAAAAGTATATGTATGTGATTCAAAAGGTGAGATTATACATACAGGACTTGATCCTTTGAAAATATATGACTTTATGGATGAATTAATAACTTTTATGGAAAATAGTAAAGTAAATGATTTAGTAAAGAGTACAATAATTCATTTCTACTTTGTATATGTTCATCCTTTTAGTGATGGTAATGGAAGAACATCAAGAGCCTTATCTTATCTATATTTAATTGATAAAGGATATGATACTTTCAAGGAGTTTTCAATATCATATATGATATCTAAAAACAGAACTAAGTATTATAAGGCTATACTAGATGTAGAGAATAAGGGATATAATTTAACTGTATTTATAGAGTTCATGTTAAAGTCCATAATACAGTCTATAAATGAAATGAGAGACATGCATGATAGAAAGTCTTTAGAGAGTGTATTGAAAGAAGAGTTATTTGAAAATGATATTACTCTATCAGCAACAGAAGAACATATATTAAAATATATCTGTAGTAAAGATAACTATTCTATGACATTAGAAAACTATATTAAAAAGAATAAAAGTAGATACTTAAAGGCTGGAATAAAGGAAATTGAATTAGTTGACCAGTTGATGGAAGTATTTAATAATCTTGAAGAGATAGAGATTTTATCTAGAGAAAAGGATGTATATAAAGTTAATGAGAAGTACTTAAAAATGCTTGATATAGACTAATTTAGATACTCTAGAGAGGGAATATATGAATAATAAGAAAAAGGCATTCTTGATTTCTGGTGCTATAAATATAATTTCATTAATTATTGTTTTTGCATTATTTCATTATAATATTATAGAAAATAGTACAAGAAATATGATAATAACTGTGATTCTAATTTTTATTTTTGAAATTATAAAAATAAAAATACTAGAGAAATATTATAACCTATAAACAAGAAATATCTTTCTTAAGAGCATATTGTAAAGTATGCTCTTAATTTAATTGAATAGATTTAAATGTAAATAATGTCTTTTTTGTAGACGATTTATGTACTATTTATGACCGATTTATGTACGATTTGTGTCTTTTAATCATGATAAGATTGTATTGTGAGAAAAACATATTTAATAAAAAATGGCTTGGAATTTATATTCTGGGTCTTTTTTTATATAAAAATTCAATCATTAGACTAGGAGGGCGTAGTATGTTGAAAGTTTTGCAAGAGAAAAATATAAGAATGATATGGTCAAAGGATGGTAGTGAGGTTTGGTTTAATGCAAATGATGTAGGAGAAGAATTAGGCATAGTAAATATTCGTGATACTTTAAGAAATATAGATAGAGAATATAAAAAGAAATTTAATGAGTCTACTGTCGGAGATTCCGACACTAGAAATTTTAAAAGTAAATTGCCAAACTTTGGTACCATATTCATTACAGAAGAAGCAGTATATAATATGTCATTTAGAAGTAATAAACCAGAAGCAAAACTATTTACAAAGTGGGTTTCTAAAGTACTTAAACAAATTAGAATACATGGTTATTATATTGCTACAGAAAAAGACCAAGAATGGATAAACATAAGAACAGAAGGCAAAAAAGTAAGAAAAGACTTCACAGATGAAATTCAAGAGTTTGTTTATTATGCTATTAGTCAAGGGAGTAATAAGCCTCAAATGTATTATAAACATTTCACTGAACTTGTAAGAACAAAATTAGGAATACCAAAGGATGTAAAAAGAGATGAGTTAAATCAAAGTGAATTATTTGATATACAAGCACTTGAAAGAGTCATATCTATGAAGTTACCTAAGTTAATAGATAAAGATATGAACTATAAAGAGATATATAGGAAAATTAAAGAATTAATAGATATAATTTAATGCTATCTAAATAGATGGTATTTTTTTATGCAATAAAATAAGTACTTTTTAAAAGAGGTGTTTGAAATTAAACGAGATATAACAGAAGAAATTTTAAGTGCTGCATATATACCAGATAATCTAAAGTATTATGACAATGTAATGAGAGAAACTCCAGGTATGTATGGAAGAGAATGTTCTTTAGATTTTATAAAGAAAAAACAAGAAAAACTCCTGAAACTAAAAAAGAAGATTAAAAGAAATTATAACTCCAAGATTGACAAGTTAGATTTATATTTAAAAGTTTTAGAAGAAAGTATAATTGATGAGTCTGATCATGTTGAATTAGTTACATTTAAGTTATATTTACAGTTAGAAAATGTGGTGAAAGTAACTAGAACTGTAAATGACTTAGGATTTAGAATAAAAACCAGTACTTATTCGAAAGAGAGAAGATACACTACAAATGATATAACCTCTATAATTACAGATTCTTTTGCTAATGTAGATGAAGATTTAAAGATGTTAGTTCAAGAGAGACAAAGAAAAAATTACTATGGGAATAAGGAGTGTTTTTAATGAATGGAAGCACATAAAGGACAAAAAGTTAATCCTATAAAAGATATTGAAGATGTATTTAGACTTTTAAATTTTTTAGAGGAATGGAATGAAAGAAATTACTTATTAGCTCTATTTGGAATGTGTACTGGACTTAGAATAGGGGATATATTAGCACTTAAAGTTGCAGATGTAACAGATGTTAAGTGGGATAAAAAAGGTAAAAAGATAAGGGTATCTAAGGATTGGATTAGAGTTATAGAGGAAAAAAGAGATTATGATAGAGAAGTTTTCTTATCTGATGTAATAAAGAGTGCTATAGAAAACTATACTCAAGATAAACCTGGAGAAGAATTCTTATTTGAAAGTAATAAGAGACAGAAATTTAATAGACCCATCCAAACAAGACAAGCAGGAAGAATAATAAAAGATGCAGCACAAATAGTAGGAATAAAAGAAAATGTTGCAACACACTCTTTAAGAAAGACATTTGCAAGACATATTTATGATGAAGAAGAAAATAAGACTTACGCTTTAGAACTTATAAGAAAGATATTAGGTCATAAGACAATAGAAGTAACAAGAAGCCTCATCGGCTTTAGATAAAATAGATGAAAAATGGGGTAAACAGTATCCTTCGGCAATTAAAATTTGGAGAAATAACTGGGATGTTATAGCACCATTTTTTAGTTTTCCTGAAGAAATAAGGACTATAATGTACACTACAAATATAATTGAAGGACTTAATAGACAGTTTAGAAAAGTCACAAAAACAAAGTCCACTTTTCCATCAGACGATTCACTATTAAAAATATTGTTCTTAGCAAGTGAAAATGTGATGAAAAAATGGACTATGAGATATAGAAACTGGGATAGTATATATAATCAGTTATCTATATTCTTTGATAATAGAATATAATTTTAAAAAATCACATTCTAAAAATTTGCCATAATATATATGTTTTCCAAAAATATTTAGAAATATCCCAGTATATATTTTTTACAATTTATTAGAATAAAATTCATATATTGGGAAATATTAATAGTAAATAAATAATTGTTGCTATAAAGTAGAAATTATCTTTAAAAGCACAAATTAATTTACAGTCTCAAAGGAATAGATAATATCTATTCCTTTTATATTTGTGTTATATGTAAAATTACCTGAAGTTTATTACTTTTTAAAAATATCAATTACAAGTATAAGTATTATTATTAATAATAGAAAATTAGCAGACTGAATTAATATAATTGGCCATTCAAGATATATTATTTATAGTCACCTAATCTTATGTATGCAATATTTTTTTAATATCTTTTTTCACTACTTACTATATTTTTGCTTTCAGAATTTGCTTTTATTGTAGAATGAACTCTGTAGTATCCTCTTCCTATAGTTTTTGATTTAGAAAGAGTACATGAACTATTTCCTGAAGCATTCCAAGTTTGAATTGTTGACCATGTTTTTCCATTGTCATTACTTTTCTGTAACCTAGCAATAATTGATGTACTTTTCACATTTGATGAACCTCTAATGGAACAGATTACTCTCGCTGTGTTTCCTGAAATATTTAAAGTACAAGTACCAGACTTAATATAAGACATTTTTACCATAGTATCATCTATATAGTCTACAGCTGAATATTGTTCAATATTCTTGTCTTTATATTCATCGGCAAATATAGGCATCGCAATTGCTGATGAACATATTAAAGCGCACATACTACTTATAATCATTTTTTTCCAAACCATAAAATCACCCCTTCATTTGCTTTTTATTATTTTTTACTTAATATATAACGAATAAAGAAGTGATTTCTGGACACTTATATAAAATTTTTTATTAAATTTTTATCATAATTCCAAAATAGATATTCATAGCTATAATAGTTATAAATACCTAGAATACTATATATTGTAACTATCCCCCAATAAACATATATAAACTTGTAATTATATTAATAAATCATAAATACCCAATTTAGATCAGGTTTTACTAATAAATAGGTTCTTTGAGTTTTAAATCATTTTTCTAATATAAAAGGCTTATTGCTTTGTCTTGTCTTAGTTATAATAGCTAAGATATATTTGTATTTGACTTACATTCCATTTTTTAAACTATAAAAACCACCTCTTTTTCTTATAAATTTTTATAACATCAAATATATAACGAATAAAGAGATGGTTTTTGGACACTTAAGAAATTATTTTATGCTTTTAGCCATTTTTAATAAAATATTTTTATATAATTCTAAATCCTTATTATTTTGATAATCTACATTTAACAGATATATAAAGTTGTTGTCATTCCAAAATACTTGTAAGAAAGTTTCTTTTTCTATATATTTTGCCTTATACCCATTTATAAATATATCTTTAACTTTTGCATTTTCTGTATCTAATATAATAGAATTCGTATCAATTTCAGTACTTGTATATTCTATTCTTATACCTTTTTCATTTTCATATGCAATCATAAAATTATCAACCCTATCTGCTTCTTTGAATCCTTCTGGGATGTATCCTGGTTCTTTAATCTTAAGGTTTTTGATTTCAATATTTTCCTTATTTGAAAATACAAAAGAAGTTAAATCTTCATATACTCTTATTACCAATTCATATAAACGTGTACGCAATGCCTCACTACTCATAGTAATAGTAAATAAACTAGCTAAAACTATTAAAAATACAATAGCTGTTCGTTTTGAGTAAAAAATAATCTTATTTGTAAGACTACTTCTTTTTTGCTGCTTAATAAGTTTTTTCATCTTTCGTTCAAAACCTTTTGAAAAAACATGATTTAATTCATCATCTGAAGGAAGGCTGTCAAGAATAATTTTTGTCGCGATTGGGATACCTTCTTGAAGCATATCATCTGTAATATCAAAATCATCTTTTTTATTACTCAATATTTCCAACCTCCATTTCTTCTAATATTTCTTTTAATTTTTTCCTAGCACGTTGAATCCTCTTATATACATTCTCCTCCCCTAAATTTAATACATTTGCTATTTCTTTATTTGAAAAACCATACTGGAACTTTAAAGAAAGCACTTGAAAGTAACTTTCATTAAGTTTTGCAAGTGCTATAGCTAAATTACTTTCACATACTTTATCTTCTATAGAAAAATTTATCGCCCTGTTTTTATACTCTTCTTCAATATCAGATACCTTTTCTCTTTTTCTTTTTCTGTAAAAGTCTATAGCAATCCTTTCTACTATTATAACGATAAAAGCCTTTGTTCTTGGACTATCTACTTCATCAATTTTATCTATATTTTTAATTATTCTTAGAAAAGCATTATGTACAGCATCTTCTGCTAAATGATCATCCTTTAATATTTTATTTGCCACATAAAACATTATCTGTCTATATTTTTCATATATCTTTTCAAACTTGATTTTATCTTCTTCAAACTCAAGCATTGATAAATAAATTAACATTTATAATTCCCCCAAAGTAAATATATCGAATCAATATTTTAGAGTCTAATTATAACATATATGCATATATAATTCTATTTAAATAGAGTATTGTTATGCCTGTATTTAGAACTAATATTACATGTTTTAAATTATATATTAACTTATAAAATAATTTATTTTTTATATTACTTTATAAATTCTATTATTCTATTAAAAAATAGGTGTTTATTTTTTTATATAATCTATAGATTGAATTTAAAGTAATGATATTATATAAATATAAATAATTTTATTTAAAGGAGAATCTATATGTTGGAAGTTATAAAAAATAGACGTTCAATAAGAACCTATATAGGTAAAAAAGTAGAAGAAAGCAAAGTAACTGAAATACTAAAATCAGCTATGCAAGCACCATCATCAAAAAACGCTCAACCATGGGAATTTATTGTAGTGGATGATAAATACCTCTTAAAAGAACTATCAGAGTCACAACATAGAGCAAAGCATATAGAATTCGCACCACTATGTATAGTAGTACTTGGAAATAGAGATAGATTCTTGAAGCCTGGTAAATGGATGCAAGATTTAGGTGCTTGTACACAGAATTTATTGTTAGAAGCTACAAATCAAGGATTAGCTGCTTGTTGGACAGGTGTTTTTCCTAAAAACAAAGTGGTAAGTAAGATTAGACAAACTCTAGATTTACCAGTAAAACTAGTACCTTATGCCCTAGTATCTATAGGATATAGCGAAGAAAAAAATGAATTTATAGATAGATTTGATAAAGGTAAAATACATAGAAATATATATAAAGACAGATAACATTTAGTAATATAAATGAAAATACATAGTAAAAATACCCTTAAAATCTATTTCTTTGGATTTTAAGGGCATTAACTTTATCTGGAATGAGTAAGTACCTAAACATCCATTTTAGGATTAGTTACTTTTTACATTTATTGCATAAATTTAATTCTATAAAAAATCAATCTTTTTTTATTTTAATATAATAATATATAAATAAAAGTACATATGCTAAAGGTATTAAAAGTAATATTTTTAAATCAATGTCAAATGTATTAGTATAAAATGATAATGCAAGTGATAATAATACAATTATCAAATTCGGAATTGTTTTTAAAAAAACTTTATAAAGCCTTTTTTTCATATTACTCCTCCTAAAAAAGCATATTTTTTAAGTCTGATAGAACCAATGATCATATCTATAAGTATATGTTGCACCTTGGAAATTCCACTTATCCTCTATATATGATAAAACAATTCCATAATTAGTATTTATACCATTCATGCTAGTAGTTATTATCTTTCCAATAACTACTACAGCAAGCCCTACCCAAAGTTTTGGTAAAAAGCCTCCAAAAGTAGATGCAATATCTGCGCCAGCTTTTATTTTCTTTAAAGTTTTCCCACTTACATAAATATATAAATAGTTTTTACCATTTTTGACAAAGGTTCTGTACTTGTTGTATCCATTTATATACTTTACACGAGAATTTTGATTGATTTTCTTAACATAATCATCAACTTCTTGATTGATTTTATCCAATTCTTCTTGAGTAAATTGACCAGTTTTAATTAACATTTCATCAATTTTTTCATCTGAAAAAATTTTATCTTCAGGCCAGTAATTATGTAACTCCTCTACTTCTTTGTCAGACAACTCTATTTTTACATTATTATCTGATTCTGTCTTTTCCATTGCATTTGCTGTAGTGACAAGCGGTAAAGATATTATCACAGTTGCCATTGTTGTGGATAAAATACGATTAATTCTTTTATTCTTCATTTAAATCCCCCTAACTATGGTGACTTTAAGGTTTTAAAATTAAACCTTTACATATATAACGTATCCAAACTCAATTTTTGGACAAAAATTTTAAAAATATTTATATTTTTAAAATTAAATCTTCTAGAAACCTTAATGGTACAGTAATTTAAATGCAAATGGATACAAGACTTTAGTTCTTGTACACAAAATTTATTATTAGAAGCTACTAATCAAGATCTAGCTGCTTGTTGGGCAGGAGTGTTTCCTAAAAATAAAGTGGTAAATAAAGTTACACAAGCTTTAGACTTACCAGTAAGACTAGTGCCTTATGCCCTTATATCTATAGGATACAGTGAAGAAAAAAATGAATTTATAGATAGATTTGATAAAAATAAAATACATAGAAATGTATATAAAAATAGATAATATTTAGTTGGAAAATTATTCATTCATATTTACAATATAAGAAAGTTACTAGTTATACACTGTGAATTGTATAATAAAAAGGGGGGCATTTTATGAAGAAAACACTGTCTATAATATTACCAAGTATGATAATACTTGTAATAACTCTATGGGGCAGAGCTGAAAAAAACATATTACTTGGATTATTTTTACTGTTTCCAATCATCTTTGTTATACAAGGGATAATGTATTCAGATTTCAAAAAGGAATTGCTTCTAGGGTTCATTTTATCATCTATAGCATTTATAGTACCTTTAAATTTAATGTATAACATGAGAAATTGTATAGATTTATTGATAGTTTATAATATGTTGGGTATAGGAGGTTTTTTAGTTAAAAAGAAAATATATTCTGGGCATAGTTAATCTTTTTTAAATTGATTTTTACTACTTTTAACAATAATCTTTCATGCATGAATTTCACTTTTATAGATTGTATTTTTTATCTTATCTCTAAAATTAATTCTAATATAGTTTAGATCTTAATTGACTTCATAAAAAAATAAAATATAACTTATTATATAAGTTATATTTTATTTTTTATACTAATTTTTTTATAATTTTAATTATAAATTATTTTTAAATTTATAATATCTTCTTTCATCACATTCAATTACTATTTTTCTTATATTTAAAATTATGTAAAATTGTATCTTATTATTAATTTTGTGATATAATAAAAGCAAGAAGAATTACAATCTATTTAGCAGTAGAGTGGAGTTCATAATTTTAAAATTAAAACTATTTTTTAAACTATACCCCTCTTAGGAGACAGTTGAAATATGTAAAACTGTCTAAAACTAGGAGGGTTTTGTTATGTCTAAAACTAAAGTTTCATCAGAGCAAAAAATCGAAGCAATTGAATCATATTTAAAAGGTGAAAATACAGTAATAAAAATAATCGAAGAATTAAATATTGGAAAACGTACATTCAGAGAGTGGATGCGAAATTATGAAACTTTTGGAAATGATGGTTTAATAAAACAAAGTCACAAATCATTCTATTCTAAAGAGTTTAAATTAAATGCTATAGAATCTTATCTAAATGGGGAAGGATCTTATGACACTATCTCAAAAAAATATAAAATGAGATCAGTTCATCCACTAAAAGCTTGGGTTAAAGAGTATAATCTTCATAAGGAAATAAAAGAAACCCCGAAGGGAGGACTCTTTATGGAGACTAGAAAAACAACATTAGATGAAAGAGTTGAAATTGTTAAAGATTGTGTTGAACATGATTTTAATTACAATTTGATAGCAAAAAAACACTCTGTTTCATACAGCCAAGTTAGAAGATGGACTCTTAAATATAAAGAAAATGGGATAGTTGGTTTAGAGGACCGAAGAGGTAAAGCAAAAAAAGAAGATGAGTTAACTCAATTAGATGAAATAAAGTTGGAATTGAAAATTGTAAAAGAAGAAAAACACAAATTACAACTGGAGAATGAATTCTTAAAAAAGTTAAAAAACATAGAAAGAGGGTGGTAATTACACTATCCAAGAATGAAAATAAATATAAAGCGATTCAATCCTTATTCAATGAAAAAAAGCTTCGCTTATACAATTATGTAAAATCGCTAAAATAAATCGTTCTGGATACTATAAATGGCTTGGTCGAGATAAAAGTAATTTAGAACTTGAAAACATTAAACTAGCAGCTTTGATAACTAAGATATATGAAGAAAAGAAAGGGGTTTTTGGCTCTTTAAGGATAACTCTTCAGTTAAACAGAGAGTATAAACTTAATGTCAATCACAAGAGAGTATACAGACTAATGAGAGCCGTAGGCTTAAGGTCTGTTTGTAGAAAAAAGAAATTCAGTTATGTTAAATGTACACCAGAAGTAATTTCTGAAAATGTATTAAGTAGAAAATTTAGTGCAGATAAAACCTCTCAAAAATGGTTAACAGATGTAACTGAATTTAAATTAACCAATGGGACGAAGGCCTATTTAAGTGCAATTCTAGATTTAGGCGATAGAAGTATAATTTCATATGTTATTGGAAAATCAAATAACAATAACTTAGTGTTCGAAACTTTTGATAAGTCAATAGAACTATATCCAAATGCAAAACTTATTTTTCATAGTGATAGAGGTTTTCAGTATACTAGTAAGGTGTGTTAAATCAAAACTTTTAGCACAAGGCATGATGCAAAGTATGTCAAGAGTTGGTCGTTGTATTGACAATGCTCCTATGGAAGGATTTTGGGGAATTTTAAAGGTGGAAATGTACTATTTAAGGAAATTTGATACATACGAACAATTAGTCAAAGCAATAGAGGATTATATATATTACTATAATAATTTTAGATATCAAAAGAGATTAAATTCTATGTCTCCACTTGAATTTAGGAAATATTTAAGTACAGAGGTAGCATAATTTATTTTAAGTAGCTCTAAAAAAATTTAAATATCTAGGGTTTTATTTGACGTGCTCTTTTTTAGATAGTAAACTTTAAAATATAGATATTAATTATATGAGTATAATAAAAAAAGTACTAATGATTGACACTAGTACTTTATAACTACTTTTACATGTTTTAACTGTATAAAACAGTGGGTATAGTTCAAAACTAAGAGTGGTTGGGAACTTAATATAAAGTTCCAGAAAAACAAACATTAATATCTAATTGTTAATGGAAACATCACTTAAAGTTAAGTAAAATATATTTCCTTGCTTTTATTATACCATAAATTAAAAATATTAAAACAAAATTTTGTAAATACCTACTTATTGTTGTTCTAAATATATGGTAATAATTGGATTTGATTATATAAAATTATTGCTGTAACATTTAGTTAAATAAACAAATGATTGGAGCGATAATTATGTATTTGAGAAGATTATCAAAATCAGAATTAATTATAATGAAATTTATTTGGAGTTTAGATACAAGGGTAAAATCATATGATGTTGTTAATTATATGAAAGAAAAATATAGCTGGTCAGAAAAAACAACATTAAAAACTTTGTCTAAGTTATCAAATAAAAGATTCTTATATGTTCAAGAAACAAGTCAATGTATATACTATACAATTTCAATTAAAGAAGATAAGTATTCTGAATTTATATCACAAAAAATACATAAGCTCTTAGGGTGTAATTCTATAAAAAACCTTTTAGTGTCATTGTTCCAAGAAGAATTAACAGATGAAAAGTTAACTTTATTGGAAGAGTGGGTAAAAAACTGGGAAGAAGATGACTAAAAATTTCACTTATACTATTCCCTAAACGCCAATTTAAATATATCTAGTAAAAAAGCCCTCATAATCTAAATAAATGGATTGTAAGGACTTTAATTTTATTATAAATAATAATCAATATATCTAGCCATTTGATGAATTTTTATTAGTTCTATACTTATGTTTTAAATTAATAGCAATTGCTATTGCAAATTCACTTAATATTATACTTGGATTCCATATTTCAAAGTAGAAGTGACCAATAATATAGATAGCGAATGCAATTAAATATATTGCGAGACAACTTAATACAATAAATGTAACCCTATCATTTTTTCTTTCCTTTTCGACTAACTGTTGTTGTTGCTTCTCTAAAATTTCTGTTCTAATTGATATTTCATCTATTTCAGATGGTTTCAAAAGATAATCTATTGTAACATTAAATATTTCACCTAAAGCTATTACTTTTTCTGTTTCTGATTGACATGTTTCCCATTTTGATACACTTTGTCTTGACACACTAAGTTGCTCTGCTAAATGTTCCTGAGATAAATTATGTGCTTTTCTTAATTTTAAGATTTTTTCAGATATCTATTTTTGTTCCTCCTCAACCTTTATACTAAAATCTTAACAAATATGCAGGTTGCATACTATCAATTTGACTATATTTTTGTCAACCTTGAGTTGCATCCCTGTAAAATAAGTATTTTTCTTAACTTACAGTATTGATAAAGTAAATCAAGTACTATTTTAAAACTCTATCATAAAAGTCTTTAAAGTGCATTTATTTCGATCAATAAATTAAACCTAAAGGGTGATTATAGATTATGACAGTAACATTTATAACTGTTGGTAATACAGGTTTAGGATATGAAAGTGCAAAACGTTTAAAAAAATTAGGACATAGGATAGATAGTGGATGTAAGCCTTTATACTTTCTTATTCAATATTTTTCCAACTGATATCCTTATGAAACATCAATTCAAACTGTAAAATCTGTCAATGAAGCTCACAGACATGCTCACTTTCACATTATCTCCATACTGTACAAAGATAGGATTTACCAGTTCTGAAAAGAAGTAGTTACCTTTTATTTTCCATAATGTGAATTTCTACAATAATATTATTTTCCAAAAAAAATTATCTTTGCCCCATATTATATATGAGGTAAAATAATGTATTTTTTAATACAAACAAAAATAAGCTGCTTGTCAGCAAAATTAAAAGGAGAGAGGTTAAATATACAATAAAAATGAGACTTACTTAAATGATGCAATGCATTATTTTTGCAAATTTTTAGATGATGGTGATTATCCACCTTATATGCATTCAAATGAATACATAGAGAAATTTAAAGAATACTTTTTAAATAATTATTTAGGAGATATTCCAATAGTAATATTTGTAGGAGAAATGCTACTTAGTGAATTAAGACTTAAATAGTCATTTAAATTTGATAGAGAGATGTAAAAAAGAATATAACTATACTTAATAGGAGGTAGTGATATGGATAAAAGTAAGGTAAATATAATAGCTGAATTAGTAAAAAAAGCAATGTTAGAAGATGATTATATAAGTGTGAATGAATATCTTTACTTGCAAAAAACATAGGATGGAAAAACAGGTAATAGCGTTTGTATTACTTTATATGATGATACAAATATATATCTAATGAATGACAGAAAAAGTTAAATATATTAGTATTGATAGTTGCAAGTATGGAGATTGGAAAGATTACAACATAAAAACTATTTATGAATATGAAGATACCATAATTAAAGGTTTAATAGGTTATTTGAGTTAAAATAATTTAAAGGTGTAAAAAGTTAATTTATAATAAAAATATAATTTATGATAATTAAATCATTAAATACAAAAAAATGAAATTAGTTTAATTTAAACAACTTTCAATATCTTTATAACTAACATAGTATAACAAAGTCTTATTTAAATGCAATTTTTAGAAAAATAAATTATAATTATATTAAACCATAACATACGATGTTTTTAAATAGTATAAATAAGATTCTTAAAGTTTTAATTTATGTCAGACATAAAACAATATTATAAAGGATGTGAATAAATATGAAAACTCCATCAAAATTTAGATATTGTCTTGAAAAGGGTATTATAACGGAAGAAATGTTGGGCATGGTCATATTCTCATTAAATAAAAAAGCTAAAGAATAATTAATAATATAATAGATTTTGCTAAATACAATTTCTGTGAGTATATAAATCTAGAAAAATTACGTGTTAATAAATTTGGTAAAAATCTATTCGATGGATGGACATTGCTAACTTTCAACAAAGTCTTGAACATGAAGCAGCTAAAGAGGGAATTATAGTAAGATATATTAATCCATCTTTCACAAGTCAGAAATGTTCAAAATCTGGTTATATAGATAAAAACAACCGTATTTTAAGTAGTTTTAAATGTAATAAATGTGGATTGAAATTAGATTCAGATTATAATGCCGCTATAAATATAGCTAGAAGCAACGATTTTGTATAAGTGTTTCAATTCATCTAAGTAAAATATGTATTATAATCTAGATATATAATATTGGAAAATATGATAGAATGAAAGTATAGAATATAGAGATTACAAGAAATCGTAATTAATCTTTAAAAATAATAATAAAGATATAGATTGAGGTGGTAATATGGACAATCAGTTTTTAGATAAATTACTTGAAACTAGAGAAATTAAAAATTCACTATATGGTGTATTAAAACATAACTTTCTGTACCATTCTAATAAGATAGAAGGAAGTACTTTTACTACTGAAGCATTAGCTTTACTACTTGATAAGAATGTTGTTACAGGAAGACATACATTAGATGATGTGCAAGAAACAGTTAATTCCAGCTATGTTTTTGATATAACAATTGATTCATTAGGAGAAAAAATAACACATAGTTTCTTGAAAAAATTACATTCAAGTTTAATGTTCAATACAACTTTACATTCTAGAAGTCTGTCTGGTATATATAAAACTATACCAAACATGATACTAGGCACTAATGCAGATATAGCACAGCCATTTGAGGTAGAACCAAAACTTGATGAATTGATTGAATGGTACTATAATCAGAAAGAGATAACAATGAGCTCCATAGCTGAATTTCATTATAGATTTGAACTAATACATCCATTCCAAGATGGAAATGGTCGTATTGGCAGATTTCTTATGTTAAAACAAATGTTAGAGAATAATCTTCCTATAAAAATAGTATCTTGGGATAATGAAGATTTATATAGAAATTCCTTAAGTTTATGTAGTATAGGAGATTATACTCATTTAACTTTATACTTAGAAAGCTTAGAAGACTTTAGAGAAGTATATAAAAGGTTATGGAAATAATTATCTAAAGCAATAATAAATAATTGTTTATTATTGCTTTAATATTTTAGAATGTACATTTTATAAGTGGCTCTAAATATGAGAATGTATATAGATTTGTGTAAATATATATTTTTGCTACTAAATATTACTGGAAACTTTCAATTCTAGTAATATTTTTTTATTATCAGGAAATACTAATAATGGTATTTTATACACATTTATTG
>NZ_JADGMN010000036.1:0-14668 GCF_020662285.1 Clostridioides sp. ES-S-0108-01
TTTCCCACCGCAAGGGTAAGACCCCAGAAAGACTATCTGGTTGATAGGTCGAAGGTGTAAGTGCAGTAATGTATTTAGCTTATCGATACTAATAGGTCGAGGACTTGACCAATATTTATTTGATGTTTATTCAGTAAAATATATGTGTAGTTTTTAGAGTGTTAATTAAAAAATTAGTTCTACTATATAATAAGTTTGCTGGTGTGGCTCAACGGTAGAGCAGCTGACTTGTAATCAGCAGGTTGTAGGTTCGATTCCTATCACCAGCTCCAGTAAAGACTGTGTTCTTAACATAGTCTTTTTTTATTGTCTAATAGATTTATTATTTTATATTATATATTTTTAGTACTTTACAAGTTATAGACATAAATGATGACACAGTTTAAAATTTTTATTTTAAACTGTGTCTAGAAGTTTTAAATGCAGGGAGATTTAAATAAAATGTTCAAATACATATTAAAAATATTCCTAATTTGAAGCTAATTTACCATGAATAACCATTCTAGCATCATCAAATTCATAAGTACAAGTAGAAAGTGTAACTATTTTATCATTACCGGTTACCTTGATAGGTGATTTGTGTAATGATTTAGAAGTAATATCTTTTATGTAATTTTGATAATCTGATTCACTGTTAAAACTTGTTTTTAAATAATCATAATCTGATTCTACAATGTAAGCAGAAAAAACATCATATAAAAACTCTTTTTCATTAATTATAATTTTTATTTGGTTATTTTCTTTAAAAAATTTATCATCTTTAAACTTATTTAGATTATTAAACATAGTTTTATTTTTCATATTATGTCCATATATTATGACATTTTGGTCATCAAAAGATTTATTTCTATAATCCATGAACAATGTACCTGAAATGGATTCTTTTTTATAAAAATCTCTGTCAAGATAGTAAGAATTATCTTTAGATTGTACAACTGGATAGTTTATATTTGTATTCTCAACAGAAAGCCAAAATTTAAAATCACTG
The DNA here is from genome assembly GCF_020662285.1 of Clostridioides sp. ES-S-0108-01. Taxonomy (NCBI): domain Bacteria; kingdom Bacillati; phylum Bacillota; class Clostridia; order Peptostreptococcales; family Peptostreptococcaceae; genus Clostridioides; species Clostridioides sp. ES-S-0108-01. The sequence goes on from NZ_JADGMN010000036.1 coordinate 989, forward strand.
TTAATTTTTGATAAGTCCTCTTTTTTATATTCTTTTTCTTGAAGTTCTGAGGATGTTTTAGTGTCATGATTGTATTTGGTAAGTTTCGAGTATATATTAAATCCACTGTAAAATATTACTAATATTAGCATGATGTTAATTATTACTCTATATAATTTTTTCAATATATCACCTCAAGTTAAAAATAGTTTATATACCTATATTACACTATTTTTGAATAAATTTAAATTTTTAGTATAATATTACTTTGACATATCAAAGAATTTATGTTAACATAACTAAGTAAAATAAATATTAAGTAAGCCAGATAATCGCATGTAGTCTTACATGAGGAAAGTCGGAGCTCCATAGAGCAGGGTGCTAGGTAACGCCTAGTGGGAGCGATCCTAAGGATAGTGCAACAGAAATAAACCGCCACTTATGTGGTAAGGATGGAAAGGCGAGGTAAGAGCTCACCAGCAGCTAGGTGACTAGTTGGCTATGTAAACCCCACCTGGAGCAAGACCAAGATAGGAATAAAGAGTGCTGCTCGTACTCTCCGGTAGGTAGGTCGCTTGAGCTTATTGGTGACAATAGGCCTAGAAAGATGATTATCTAATACAGAACTCCGCTTACAGACTTGCTTAACTATTTTGATAGTCAAAACATCAGTTTAAACTGATGTTTTTTTATTTGTAAATTTGTCTAATCTACTTTTAAAATTTTGAGGAATATTGTAATATAAGTTAGTACAGATATTAAAAATGGTATAATATAAGATATATATATAAAGAAAACGTAAAATGATGTAAATAATATGATATGATATAAGATGTAGCAAATTTAGTAAATAATTGTTTAAATATCATAATTAAATTGGCAACTTTACACAATGTAAATATTACAATAAAATAATTGATTTAAGGAGTGAAGGTTTTGAGTGAAAATAATATAATAAGAAACACTGTTTTAAATGTCACAGCAAGTTTTTTAAAACAAGAGTCTAAAATAAATGAAAAGCTAGATGGCGTTTTGGAAAAGAAATTTGAAAAAGTAGAATTTAATGAAGCAAAATATGCTGAGCTTTTAAAATTTAATATATTGTTTTATAAGACATTAGCAAGAAATACAGAACCACTTATTGGTAAATGGATAGTAGATAAGTACATACCTGAAATAGATGAATTAGAAAAAGATTTAGAATTAACTACAGCAAAATGTAGAAAGTATGTAAATAATGCAATGAAAGAAGGGTTAGACTCTCTAAAAGCCAATGATTTAAATAGTTTTTTAGCTTATGATAAAATGGAACTATCAGAGAGAAGAAGACGTTTAGAAAAGGATTATAAGGTTTTAAATCTATATAAAGACCTTCTTAATATATCTCTTAGAAAAATAAGTTTAGAAAAGAAAGAATGTGGAGGTTTATTTCTTAAAAATCAGGCAGATGCTAAAAGAGAATTAAAAAGAGAAATCATATTCTGTGTAAACAAAATATTAGCTAGCAATAAAGATGTAGTACCTAAGAATGTGGAAGCAAATAATGAAAAAGATAGAGTAGAAATAAAAGCAACAGAAATTGAAGATCTACAATTAGGCAAGGATAATTCAGAAAATGATGTATTATTAAATGAAATTAAAAATTCAAAAGTAAAACGTGAATCAAAGTCAAATGATGTAGAATCGAAGTTTATGGATAAGTTAAATAGCTTAAATAATGAAAGCATATCTCAAACAATACACAATGAATATAAGAAGCTGTGTGGATTAGAAGAACTTCATTATGTTGAAGGATATGGTTTTGGTAAAGAAATTATTAAGGATTTTGCTTGTGCAACAGTCGTATTAGAATTTCTAAAGAGAAGAAATAGAGACCTTATAGAAGGTGCAATGAGACTGACTATAATTGGAGAATTTGGTTCTGAAAATTTTAAGGACTTTGTGGACTATGTAATTAAAAATAAAACAGAAATTAGTGAAGATACGTGGAATAAAGCACATAACTTAATAAAAGATAACTATAATGAATTAGAAAATCATGAGATTGCATCAAAAAGAACTAGAAGAAACAAAGATATCGATATTGAAGAATACATTTACATGATAAAAAATGCAGATAAAGATATTTGTTTTAGAAGTAGTATTTCCATAGAAGATGATATTGAAGAAGAGGCTAAAAAAGAAGTAACTGGTCATAATGGAAATATAGGTGATGTTGTAGAAGATAAAGATAATATAGATAGAGAGTACAATATCAATAAAGAAGATATAATTGAGTCAGAAAACAAAAAGAGTAAAAAGAAAGATAAATTATTTGGATTCATTAAAAAAGATAATGAAGAAGTTGAACAAGAAGATAATAATTTAAATAACATTTATTCTGATGTAACTTTAGACAAACCGATTGAAAATAATCAAGAAAAATTACAAGAAATAAAGCAAAAAGAAGTAAATCAAAATATAGAGGAAGAACGTAGTGTAAAAATAAAAAAAACAATAAATAATAACTTAGATGAAAAAGTATCTTTAAATAGTGAATCTAAGCATGAAAGAGAAGGTAAGAATTTAGAAGAGGAAAAAGTAAAAGAAGAAAAAGTAGAAAATGAAAAATCAATAGTAATACCTATTAATAAGAAAGAAAAAGGTAATAAAAAATTGAAACATTCTTCTAAGGACAAGTCTAGAGAACATAATACAGAAATGAAAAATTATGTATCAAATAAAGATGACTCTATAGATGATAAAGAGGTTACCTCTAAGAAGAGTAGATTAAAAGAAACTATTATAGCAGTAGTTATAGTGGCGATTGTTGGCGTGGGATACTTTATAACAGTAGGCAATAATAAGAAAAATGACAAAGATAATACTACAAAAACATTAACTCAGCAACAAGCAGGTAACACGCTAACTGAAGAAGAGAAAAAAGCAAAAGCTGAAAAAGATAAAAAAGAGGCAGAAGAAAAGGCAAAAGCTGAAAAAGAGGCTCAAGAAAAAGAAAAAGCTGAAAAGAAAGCGAAAGAAATGGAAGCATATAAAGATGGTAAAGGTGTATATTACACTATTTATGCAGGTTCACTTAAAGTTGAAAAAACAGCAAAAGAAACAGCAAAAGAATATGAGGCTAAAGGTATTTCTTCAACAATAATTCAAGAAAATGGATACTATAAGATAAAAATAGGTGATTATTCTCAATATGGAGAAGCACAAGAAAAATGTAATGAACTAGCTAAGAAATCTATTGATACATATATAGCAATGTATGATAAGTACTATGATTATAAATTAGAAGAATTGAAAGAATCAGCTCCTTCGTTGAGTGCTGAAGAACTTAAACAAAAATATGAAGATTTAAGAAGTGAGTTAAAGAGCAAGTCTGGATATAGTGAATATGTTAGACATTTAGATAAACTTTATGAAGAAATAGTTGAAGGTGTTTAGAACATTATAAAAAAGGAGAAATTATGTCTCAGAATAAAGAGTATTAAAAGATATTATTTATTTTGAGGCATTTTGTTCACCTTTAGAAAATACTTATAATTCTGTTTAGGTGGTGAAGGTATGTTGAAATTAGGAGAAAAAATCATATATGAGCTTTCAGATGGGTTTGAGCTTAGTGGTATCAGTAGATACTCAAAAGAATATAAAAAACTTCATATAACAAATCTAGGAAATATAATAATTAGCAAATCAGATGAAGTTAATAATGATACAGGGGTAAAATATATATATAGTTTTTCAGATAATAAAGAAAAATTAGAAGCAGTTTTAGAAGATTCTCAAATAATTGTCTGTGGAAATAACTTGCCTTTTTACATAAAAAGTGAAAATTCAAGTAAGAATGTTACAGCAAATTTAACCATGAAAATAACTTTGGATGAATATGATTTAATCTGCAAAAGCCAAAGGGAATTTATCTTTTACCTAAAGGATAATATGACTATATTAAGTTTGGATGACAATAAGTTTTATATGGGTGGAATTAATAAAGATAATGAGAAGTTCATATTTATCAGTGGGAAAAATAGATTTGAGATAAACTTTGACGATATAGAAAGATATATTCTAGAAGATAAAAAAGTGTCTTTAAAGGGATATTTTCATATGGAAAGAGAGGGGATTATAGTAAGGTCTGTATCTATATTTAATAACAATATAGCGAGTGTAATTCCATCTGATTTAAATGAGAGGGTTAAAGATAATAAAAAAATAGGAAACCTTCCTAAAGATTGTGATATAGTATTCTGCAAGATATCAGGAAATATAGATGGATTTGATTATAAAAATACAAATATGCTTTTAGTGAAATATCAAGACCAATTAATTTTTATAAATAAGAAGTCTAAGAAGACTATTGTAAAGTCAGTAAAAGATAATTTTTCAAAGTTAAATTTGGAAGAAGATACAATATTATATGATAATAAAAATGTGTTTAACCTACATATAAATGATAAAAATAGAGAGATTATGCAAATAGATGATTTAAAAGATATAGAAAATGAAATAGTAGGATATACATTAAAACATGCTCCATTTTTTATTCAAGAGGATTTCGATAGTCTGACTATTCTAAAGTCTTTTCAAAAAGAAATCATATCTATAAAAAATAGTGATGTAAAAGATATTGTAATTAATAAAGAACTTGAAAACGAAAATTCTAATTTTGTAGAAACAGAAATAAAATTTAATAATCAAAAAATGATTTTAAATTTAAGTAAAAATATGGTTCAAAAACTTATGCAAGATGTCTTTATATATGCAAAACAACCTTTACTCAAAGAGAATTCTATTGAAGTTATATATAAGAATTGGTCTAAAGCTATGAATGATATGATAATATTTAATTTTTTTGGAAGTATTTATTATATGAAATCTGAATTTGATAAGATTTTAGAAAAAGAATTAAATGATGAAATAAGAATAGAAGTTATAAATTCACTTTATAAGCAAATACAAGAACAAAGAAACAATTTAGATTTATTGTCAGCATATATGCCAAGAATATTAGAAAATCAAGAAATAGATTTATTTGAAAAGTATAATGCTAAACTTGATATACATGTATTTAAACAGATTAAAAATTTACTGTCTGACTTATCATATAATATAAGTAGTTATTTAAATGAAGTTGAAAAAAGCTTAGATAATATCATATTTGTAATTTCAGGAGAAGATAAGAAGAAATACAATTATAGAATGTTAAAGGAAAGTGAAAGTGCAAGTCTTGATGTATTTTTAAAACAAGCTATATCGAGATTAAACCATTTAGTAGAAAATATGTATCCCTATTATGTGGATGAAACTAGTAGGGAAATGTTTAAGTTATTTGAGTTATTGTGGAAAAACTATAGAAATATTGATGATGATAGTATAAAAGAAATATTATTCGAGAGAATAACAAATACATATGTATTTAAACAATTGACATTAAACAATGGTACAAAAGAAAGAAGAAAAGACATAATTGAAAAAATATATAATTCTGTTGACTATGGAACCAATAAACTAGATGAGAATATGTTTTTCACAGGAGGAATAAAGTATGTCAAGTAAATACAATGTTTGGAATTTTAATTATGAGTTTTTAGGATTAAACTCAGGTGATGAAAAAGATAATGAAGTTTATTACGAGATTGATTTAGATGAAATTTTAAATGAAAACTATATAGATGAAGATATAGATGTTGATTTAGATTCTGATGAAAATAGCATTTTAGGAGAATTAATATCAGAGATGGATATAGATGAAGATGTCAGCGTTGATATGACATATCAAGAACTAGAAGTTGATTTAGAAGATTTAGATTCTTATCTGGATGAGGATATAGATAGTGATATAAAAGGCATATTGGATGAAATTTAGTACCTGTATAAGTTTTAGATAAAATATAAACAATACAATATTAACTTATAAAACTAAAGGTAGATGAAATTTCATCTACCTTAATATTGTCTTGTGGCATTAAGTATTGGGATAATATAGAGTTTGAAGAAAAAGTATAAATATGGTATATTAATTTGGTACAATAGAAAATTTACGAAGAAGGGTGAAAAAATGCAGATGACAGTTAAAAAAGCGATAATACCAGCAGCAGGGCTAGGAACTAGATTTTTACCAGCAACAAAATCACAGCCCAAAGAAATGCTTCCTATAGTAGATAAACCAACTTTACAGTATATAATAGAAGAAGCTATAGAATCGGGAATTGAAGAAATTCTTATAATAACAGGTAGAAATAAAAAATCTATAGAAGATCATTTTGATAAATCAGTTGAATTAGAGTTAGAACTAGAACAAAAAGGTAAGACAGAAATGTTAGAAATGGTAAGAGATATATCGAATATGGTAAATATTCATTATATAAGACAAAAAGAGCCAAAAGGTCTTGGACATGCAATTTTCTGTGCGAAGAGTTTTATAGGTGATGAACCTTTTGCTGTATTATTAGGTGATGATATAGTAGATTCAGATGTTCCGTGCCTAAAACAATTAATAGATACCTATAATGAGTATAAAACAACTGTACTGGGTGTTCAAAAGATAGCTAAAGAAGATACTAATAAGTATGGTATATTAGATGTAAAACATATAGAAGATAGAGTATATAAAGTTAAAGATATGGTTGAAAAACCTGCAATTGAAGAGGCTCCATCAGATATAGCCATACTTGGAAGATATATAATAACTCCTGCAATATTTAACATATTAGAGAAGCAAACACCTGGTAAAGGTGGAGAGATACAATTGACAGATGCACTTCAAACTCTTGGAAAACAAGAGGCTATTTATGCTTATAAATTTGAAGGCAAAAGATATGATGTAGGAGATAAGATTGGTTTTTTAGAGGCTACAATAGACTTTGCTTTAAAGAGAGAGAATCTAAAAGATGACTTAATGGATTATATGAGAAAAAAAGTAAGTGAAAAATAAATATTAGAAAAGAGGTAATTACAATGGCAGTTTTAGTAGCTGGAGGAGCAGGATATATAGGAAGCCATACAGCAATAGAACTTTTAGAATCAGGTTATGAAGTTGTTATAGTTGATAACTTAAGTAATAGCAACTCAATAGTGGTTGATAGAATTAAAGAATTATCTAAAAAACCAGTAAAATTTTATAATATTGATATTAGAAATAAAAATGAAATGCATGTTGTATTTAAAGAAAATAATATTGAATCAATTATACATTTTGCTGCTTTAAAGGCTGTTGGTGAATCAGTAGAAAAACCAATTGAATATTATAGCAATAATCTAATAAGTACATTAAATTTATTTGAATTAATGAGAGAGTATGGTGTTAAAAAATTTGTATTTAGTTCTTCAGCCACTGTATATGGAGACCCACATACTTGTCCTATATTAGAGGATTTCCCACTTTCTGTAACTAATCCATATGGAAGAACTAAACTTATGATAGAGCAGATGTTAGTAGATATATCAAAAGCAGATAAGTCATTGGATATAGCTCTTTTAAGATACTTTAATCCAGTTGGTGCCCATAAAAGTGGTAGAATAGGTGAAGAACCAAATGGAGTTCCAAATAATCTAATGCCTTATATAACAAAAATAGCAGTAGGCAAATTAAAAGAATTAAGTGTGTATGGAAATGATTATCCAACACATGATGGAACTGGAGTTAGAGACTATATACATGTATTAGATTTAGCTGCTGGTCATGTAAAAGCACTACAAAAACTAGAAGAACATCCAGGGCTTGTTGTTTATAATTTAGGTACTGGAAAGGGGTATAGTGTTCTTGATTTAGTAAAAGCATTTTCTAAGGCAAGTGGAAAAGAGATACCATATAAGATTGTCGGAAGAAGAGCTGGAGATGTAGCTATGTGTTATGCAGATTCATCAAAGGCAGAAAAAGAACTTGGATGGAAAGCTAAATATGAACTTGAAGAGATGTGTCAGGATTCTTGGAGATGGCAAAGCATGAATCCAAATGGATATGAGGAATAGAATATATATCTATATGTATAAATGTAACAAATTTGTAAATATAAGGTATTGGTAGTTTTATGTTATAATTAGACACATGTAGTAATGTTTCTAAAAGAGGGGGAAGTTATAGTGAAAAAAAGTCTAAAAAGGTATTTAGTACTAGTAATGACTTTAGTTTTAGTATTTGCATGTGGAGTACCAGAATCAAACGCAGCCAGCAAACATGTGATTATAGTAAACTCAAGAAAAAATACTCTAGGATACTTTGTAAATAGTAAACTTGTAAAAGAATTTAAAGTTGCAACGGGTAAAAAGGGGTCAGAAACACCAACAGGAAAAACAAGAGTAGTTAACAAGATAAAAAATAGACCATATTATAAAGGGAATATACCTGGAGGAAGCCCAAGAAATCCATTAGGAGATAGATGGATGGGATTAGCATTAAAAGGAACTTATGGAGATACATATGGAATACATGGAAATAATAATGAGAGTTCTATAGGAAAGCATATTTCTGGTGGATGTATAAGAATGCACAATAAAGAAGTTAGATGGTTATTTGACCAAGTTCCTGTGGGTTCAGATGTAATTATAGATTATAGTAATGACAGTTATGTAAAGATAGCAGCAAAATATAAGATAAATTTAAACCAAACAGGATGGAAAACAGAAAATGGCAAGAAGTATTATGTAAAATCTGATGGAACATACCAAAAGAATAGTTGGTTAAAAGTAAATGGAAAAATGTATTATTTTGATAATTCAGGAGTAATGCAAACAGGATGGAAAACAATTAATAACAAAAAATATTACTTAGGAACTGATGGGGTAAGAGTATCTGGATGGAAGGTAATAGATGGAAAAACTTATTACTTTAATTCAGATGGAGTAATGCAAACAGGATGGCAGGAAAAGAATGGAAGTAAATACTATCTAGGGGCTGACGGTCTATCAGTAACAGGATGGCAAGAAATAGATGGTAATAAGTATTATTTTGATAAAACAGGAGTAATGCAGACAGGATGGCAACAAATAGAAGGTAAATCTTACTATTTAGATAAAGATGGAAAGATGCTAACTGATACTCAAAAAATAGATGGAAAAGATTATACTTTTAATGAAGATGGAACTATAAATCCTACATGGGACACAATTATAGGGACAAATAGATTTGATACAGCTAAGAAGATAAGTTCAGTTGGAAACTGGAATGTTGATAGTTCAGATGCTGTAATATTAGTAAATGGTAATGCAATAGCTGATGGTATAACAGCAACGCCTTTAGCAAGTAGTTATAATTCAACAATACTACTTACTAATACAGATGAGTTACCAGCTGAAACTGTTGAAGAAATGAAGTTATTGGCACCTAAAACAGTAATCTTGATAGGTGGAGAAAGCGCAATAAGTTCTAAACTAGAGCAAGAAATAAAAACTACTTTCAATACAGAAACAAAGAGAATAGCAGGTCAAGATAGATATCAAACTGCTATAAGAATAGCTAAAGAACTTGGAAATCGAGAAGAAATAAAAACTGCTTATATGGTTTCTGGAAATGGAGAAGCTGATGCTTTATCTGTAGCTTCTAAAGCTGGAGAAGAAAAGCAACCTATAATATTAGTTAATAAAGATGGAATTACAGAAGAATCTTATATATGGCTAACAGAAAGAAAATTAGAAAATGCATACTTTATAGGCGGACCAAGTGCAATTAGTGATTCAACAATAGCAAAAATGAATGAGGTAACTACTGAAGATATTTCAGAAAATAGAATATATGGAGATAGTAGAGTAGATACTAATGCTAAAGTAATAGAAAAATTCTATGAAGATACTGATTTACAGGCTGTATTAGTTAGTAAATCAGATGCTTTAGTAGATGCCCTATCAGCTGGACCATTAGCCGTAAGATTACATTCACCAATAGTTTTAATGGATAATTCAGGGCTATCATCAGAGCAACAAAGAGTCTTTGCAAATAAAAAAGTTGAAACTCCTTATCAAATAGGAGGAGGAGTATCTTATATAGTAATGGATAAATTAATAGATATTCTTGGAAAATAGTAAAACCATATATTGAAAAATAATTATAATTGAGATGTGAAAGTCAATCGATAGAAGATTGATTGTTTTACATCTCAATTTTTTAGTGTAAAATTAAGTTTAAGTTATATAAAAATCTTGGAATATTTTTAAAACTCATATAAAATAAATATAGATGGTATCATCATATGTTAAGAAGGTGAGTAAGATTATAAAGAAAAAATATATAATGTTTATTGATGAAAGTGGAAGAGCTGATATAAATCATGAAGACCCATTTACATTGACAGGAGTAATTTTTGAGTATAAATATGCAGTGAGTCAAGGAGATTATACTTGTTCTTTAAGGAAAGAAATGGATGCATTTAAAGAACACTGTTTTGGAACTAGCAACATAGGAATACATTTGACAGATATATCAAGAAAATCAAGAGCATTTGAAAAGTTTGACGATTTACAGATTAAGTTATTCTATGATGAGTTGCCTTTATTTCTATCTAGACTAGAATGTACTATAATATCAGTAACAGTAGATAAAGCTAGATTAAAGAAATATTATGCACCTTCAAAGGAACCATATGTCGTGGCTTTTATACATGTTCTTCAGAATTTTTATTCGTTTGTAAATAATGAAACTGTAGAATCTGCAAGAATAGTTATAGAATCAAGGGATGATGTTTCAAATTTAAAAGTACAAAAGGCATTTTTTGATGTGTTTAATAATGGAACAATATACTTAGATATAGATGAAGAATTAAGAGATAAGATTAAGGGTTTTGTAATTGCCAAAAAAGAAGATGCAGATTATAGAGAAGGTTTAGAAATAGCAGATATTTTATGTAATCCTCTTAGCAGAGCGAGAAGAGGGTTAATAGAAGCTAATCCAAAGTGTATTCAATATGGAGAAAAAAATAAAATATTTAAATCTGTAAGAAATAAAATATACACTCCAACTAGTGCGAATGATATAAGAAATTGGGGATTTAAAGAAGTTCCTCTTGTAGAGCCTGTTGGACCATGGCTTGAAAAAATGCGGTAGATAGAGTTGACAAGTTTTAAAAAATCTGTTATTATATAAGTAGATTAGTTATTCAGGAACTGAATTCAGTTGCTGTTATATAACGATAATTACTGAGACTCGGATGCCGACTGTCAGTTAGGAATCTATACTTTTAAGAGTATAGATTTTTTTATTTTATAAAAAATAAAGGAGGAGATACTTCTATATACAAATGTATATTATCAATACATATAATAAGATAGTAAAAGAAATTTATGAAGAAATAATTGTAAAATTAACTGAATTTGATAAACAATTTTAAATTTAGAATAGGTTTATATTAAAAATAATTAAAATTAAAACTAATAAGGATATTATTTACTGTTAGAAGATAGGGTATTTACATAATTAATATTACTAGAATTTAAATTTCTAGTAATATTTTTTTGCATAGAAATGTAAACTTGACGAAATAAGTAGTATAATCAATATAAATTACATCATGTAAGGGAGGAGAAATTAGTGGATAATGTTTTTAAGCAATTGCAGGAAGTTAAAGGTTATGATGGATACAAAGAATCATTTGAAATGAATTACCTATGTATATATGAAAATATACCTTTAAGAAAACAAGTAAATCTTGCAAATAATCTAGTGGATGGAATTTTAAATATGTATAGAAGTGAATCTAATGAAATTTATTTGTTGGAGAATAATAATACTAAGGATTTAATTTGCTATTTTGAAATTTTTATGAAAAAGATAAATACTTTGGTAAAAGAAATGATTATTGATGAGAAATGGTTATATAAATTAACTAAAGAATTAATATATAAAAGTAAAAAAGTTGAGTATGTAAAACTTGGGTTAGTTTTAAGCGAGAAATATCTAGATGTAGAAAACTTAAGAGAAGTTGTAGATACATTTTCTAAATCTGGAGAATACATATTTTATTTGAGTAATACTATTAAAAGGCTTGAATTTTACAATACATATTTATTTAATTTATCTAAAAAAGCTACAGGTTCAATAAAAGTATTTGCTATTATTAATATGGAAAATTTGGATTCTAAGATAAATTCCTATCTAATTGAAGATGGTTATAAAGATACAAAATATGAACAATTATTGATGAATTACATTATTTCCATTGTCGATTTGAATGAATATCTTGAAAAGCGAGATTTAGATGAAGAAAAGATAAATAATTTGGCATATCTTATATGTAACTATTTGCTAAGTGTAGAATTTAAATACATAGGAAATAAATTAGAACTAGTAAATCAATTTTTACCGATTGTAGTGAATTATGGAACTAACTTTGAAAGTTTATATTCGATTTTTTTAATAGCTATAAATATCTTAAAAGATGAAAGTATAGAGTGCAATAAGGTTGAGTTTGAAAAAGAAATGAATAATATTTTACTTAGTGAAAAATGGAAAAATACATATTTTAAAGCATTAAGAGATGCTAGTGGAAAAACAGAAGATATGATAAGATTGTCAGAAATTTATGATGTAAATTTGTCTTTTGATGACTTGTTGCCGTATTTGAGTAGAGACATTAGAGATTTTGAGGTATATTGGCATATATCTAAAAAGGGAGTGACAAGTTCTAGATTAAAATTATTAAATTTTTTTGAAAAGACATTTAAAATAGATAATTTAATTGGGAAAATGGAAGATATAGAAAAAGATAAATTAACTCAAGAGTATTATGATGATATGTTATTTTTTATTGTGCTTAAAGGTAGTAAATCACTATATCCTGAAGGAAAGAATATATCTTTAAAAGGAATATTTGGAAATATAAATGAGGTAAGAAAAGAATCCATAAATATTTTAAAAAGATATAGAGAGAAGTTATCTATTGAAGAATTAAAGATAGTTAAAGAAGCCTACGAAAAAGAAAAAAATATCATATTGAAGGATGAGTTGAGAAGAGTATTATATGAAAGTAATAATTTAAAGAAAGAATTTGTAAATATTGAAAAAATAAAAGTAGATGCTCATGGTAAGGATATCTATTTAACTTCAATAGATGTTGCTGGTTCAAGATTTAGAAATAGAGAATGTCTTGAAAAAGAATTGGAGAAGAGTAATATGTACTATTTAACTAGAGAGAAAGATAATTTATATGATGAAAAAGCTATTAAAATAGTTGGCGAAACTGGATATGTAATAGGTTATGTTCCAAGAAAAGAAAACTATATTTTGAGCAATTTATTAGATGGAGGAAAACTATTATATTGTAGAGTAACTGAATATAATTTGTATGAAGATTATATTTATGCAAATGTGTATTTGAGTTATAAAGATGTAATTGAAACGGTTGAAAACTCTCTAAAGATGATTTTAGATAAAAGTAAAATAAAACTTATAAACTAAGACTTTTATAAATTGTTTATGAATTAAATTGCAAACAATAATATCTGGTATTATCTGATTGAAATGTAGAAAAATTTAAATACCTTAAGTTTTATGAACAAAGCTAATGAAGAGCAAATAAAAAATTGTTTTGTATATATGATGCATAAATATACTTATGTATTCATATTTACAAAACAATTGAAATTTATATTATTGGGTCTTTAAAATAAAGTGTGTATTCTTCTAAAAAATGGTGATAATTAAAATATTAAATATCACTATATAAAAGGAAGGTGCACACTTTTTATGTTTAACAAAAACGAAATATTAAAAAAACTTAT
>NZ_JADGMN010000037.1:0-13669 GCF_020662285.1 Clostridioides sp. ES-S-0108-01
AATTTAAAAGAAAAAATCATTAGATGGAAAACTATTTCGATGGAAAGCGGTATGCGGTGAAAGTCGCACGTACCGTTTGGGTCGGGGGAAAAGTTGGAGATAGCATCAAAGATTTACCTATCGACATCCATACAGATGTAGCCCTAGAGCCTCTTTTGCCATTTTTAAGGCTTCTTCTGTTGTATCTGCACATGTAAGGCAACCTGGCAAATCAGGAAATTCTACAGAGATACCATCTTCATCATAGCTTAGTATAGCAGGATATACATATATATCTTTTTTCACTATATCAACTCCTTATAATTATATTATAAAACGTACTTATACACGTGTAAACAAGAAGAATAAACTAAAATAGAAATTTAAATGTAATATATAGGTAAAATATGTAAGAATTATATGTTATAATAATTTTAGCAAGGATAATAATCGAAAGTGCGAAGGGTGATTATTTTCATATTAAACGCCAAATTCCAAATAAGGAAGGAGGTGAAATTATATGATAGGTTTTTTATTAAGCATACTAGCTGGTGTTATATCAGCTTATATTTATGACAAAATAAAAAATCACCCAAACGCCAATAAGGGTGATTTAAAAAAATAATATTTTCACTTAACAATTGAAAATAATCACTCTTTGTAGGAGTAAATTATTTCCTTGCTTTTATTATACCACAAATTGGTACAGATATTCAAAAATAATATTTTTATTGTATAGTAAAAATATAGAAGTATTGTGGTATTTCAGTTTCGAGTAAAATGTCTAAAATGTTATAGACAGTTTTATATTAACTATATAGTATTTTTATCTTTAATTGAGTTGAAAATAAAGGATGAAGAAGATTATGAACTCTTTGCAAAAATGATTAAAGAAATTTATGAAAAAAATATAAGAGATGAAGGTATACATATTTATTAAAAATAAAAAATACATTGACTTTATGCCAATGTATTTTTTATGTTATGCATTATTTAATGCTATTATTTGTTTTAACTTAGCAAATCCAACAAAGCTTAAAACTAAAGATGGAACAACAAACATTAAATATAATGGGAATACTACACCAGCTACTGTATATAGTATAGCTCCAGTTAAAGCAAACCCTCTTTTGTTGCCAAAGTAGCCAAGCCAATTAAAAATAGTTGCTAATACTACTAGAATCATATGTGGCATTACTAATGCAGTAGCTATAGCTCCACCTATTGCTGTGGCAGCATCACCTTCTCCGCCAATACCAGCAAAGTAGGTAACAATATAAATAGAGTATAATGTACCTATAATTGCAGAAATTAATAGAAGTTTAGAACGTTTTGGTTTCATAATTTTATCCCCCTCTTTACCCATATCTATCTAAAATATTCTTTTAATATATTTATTTCTACAGTTATTTCTATTTTCCTTCTTATTTTTCATATAAAATAGCAAAAAAATATTGATTAGTTATATCAATGTTTTTTTGCTATTTATATTTACTTATTAGAGAATCAAGTATCTTTAATACTGCATCTCTATCTTCCTTATCTAATTTATATATGATGTCAACTAATTCTTTTACTTCCTCATCTTCTTCATCTTAAAATTTTTTGTTTCTACCTAATAAGTAGTCTGTAGATACATCAAAAAAATCGGCTATTTTATTTAGTATTACTTTATTAGGAAATCTATTATTAGTTTCATATTTTGATAATGCTGAATAACTGATATTTATTTTATTTGAAAGCTCTTCTCTGCTCAAATTCATATATATACATATCTACAGCTTTTAATTTTAATTCTTTACTATATTTATTATTTTTTTTACACATAGAAAAACCCCCTTATAATCTTCACCTTTAGCATCATTGTGCTTTTTTAAAAGTGTCTACTATAAAGGGATTATACTAAATTTGGGTGCTTTTTTTAGGAGTATGCTCATGATATTCCTCCTTTCTTTTTATTATTATATCTTAATTATATTATACATTAATATATTTAAATTAAAAAACTTTGTTGAACTTTGATGTTTTTACTAAATAAGATAATTTTAACTAAAAAGCACTGAAACAATAAATGTTTAAGTGTTTAATACCGATATTTTATATTAGGTTTTTGTTAAATTTTTTATTTTATCTATATACATACCTTGTTCAATATACTTTCATCAATTGCAGAAAGGTTACATTATGTATATATTGGTATATAAATTCCCTATTTAGTATTTTAGAAAAAATCTATTTCACTTGTGACTTTTAATTTAAAATGTTTATATAATCATGATTTTACATGGTATTCCATCAAAAAATACTTTAAACTTTGATTAGATACACAATTATTTTATTCATAATTAATTTTTTATATAATTTAATCCTACATTAATAATTTTATATAATTAATTTCATTTATTAAAATTAAGTTTAGTTTTGTATTTTTTGCTAAAGATTATAATAAATACTCATTTATTAAATTAATAAACTATTAATCTATAAAGGAACATCTTAATATGAAAAGTATTATATAAAGATAGATATAATAGCTGTAAATATAAAACTATATAAAACTAAAGTATCTTTATAAAAAGTTGAAATTAGAAATATTATATTTAACATTATAATATAAAAATATTTTAATGATTAATTGTAGAATGTTTATTTTAGTATCCTTGTTTTAGAGGGTTTTTTAGTATATTCTAATACTATAGTTATAGGGAGGAACAATGTTGATTTTAAAATAAAAATAGGATTATGGAGGATTTTATTATATAAATGAAAGATTACTATAAAATAGGAGAAATATCTAAAATATATGGAATAGGTAGAGATTCATTAATGTATTATGAGGAAATAGGCATTCTAAGACCAGTTAGAGATATAAATGGATACAGAATGTATAATATATCAGACATATGGAAATTAAATTTAATAAAAGAATTTAGAAGCTTGAACTTTCCAATGAAAAAAATAAAAGAATACTTAGATGACAGAAGTATAGAGTCTACTAAAAATATTCTAAATGAGGAACTTGATTTAATTGATAAAAAAATAGCTGAATTTATAAGCCATAAGGAAAATATTATAAAAAGATTAAGTTCGATTGAAAGTGTAATTCAAAATACAAAAATAGATGAGATAGAGGTTGTATATATAGAAAAAAGAAAAGCTTTAGAATTAAATGCTGATATAAAAAGGGATGAAGACTTTGATTTTTTAATTCAAAAACTTCAGAAAGAATATGAAGATAGATTTAATATACTTGGAAACAACAATATTGGTTCTGCATTTTCTACTGAAGCAATTAATAAAGGTATATTTAATGAGTTTAAATCTGTATTTTGCTTTCTGGAAAGTAATGAGAAAGTATACAATATAGTTTTTGATGAAGGATATTATGTAACTTTAAATTACACTGGAAGTAATTCTAATAATAAGGTATATATGGAGAAGGTATTTAAATTTATAGAAGAAAATAAATATAGAATAGTTGCTGACCCTATAGAAATATACAAGATAGATATACATGAGACTGGAATTGTAGAGGAGTTTGTAACTGAAATTCAAGTTCCTATAACTAAATAGCTAAATTTCAACAAATTAGATGATAAATAGTATAAAAAAACGTGAGTTTGCCACCGATTTGACGCCGTATTATAAAATTGGTGGTAAATTATATTCTAAGACCTTCTAAAATATTTACTGTTTAATTTTCCATATTTACTATTGCCATATCAATATCACTATGAGTTACAAAAGAAGCACATAAAAAGATTAAAGAACTAATAGAAATGATTTAAACTAATATTAGAACCTTTTGACTAAGAATTAGCTTTATTATTTATTATATGGTATAATGTGTAGTATAGATGAGGAAGTGATTAGTATAGGAATATTAAAAAGTGCTGAATTAGTTAGAAAAATAGCACAAAGAATTGCTAGAGAAAAAGGAATAAGAGAGCAAGAGGCATGAAATGATGCTGTTACAGAGTATAAACAAAAACATAGATACTTAGTTTAAAGAATCATCTTAATAGATGGTATTTTTTTATATAATAAGTTTGTGTAATAAATCAAAAATACATGTATAAAATATTATGCAATTATAATAAGCTAAAGTAATGTTTTTAAGGAGAAAAAGATATGCTCAATCAGTTTAATGAATCTCTTGGTAACTATGTAAATATAATTTCTGTAATTGCATCATTTGCAGCAATAGCAGCCTTGATTATATCGATTATAGCTTTTATGGAATCTAATAAAAAAGCTAAATTGATATTAAAATATAGAAGAAATAATAAGAATAATGTGGCCGGTGATTATTATGAAAATGGAAATGGATACATCAGAATTGATTTAAACATCATAGATAATAAATCTGATATTTATGCTAAAATTCATAGTAATAACTTAGTTGATTTTGTAATAGAAAATAAAAGTACGATTGTTGCCAAAAGCCCTATATTAAGTTTAAAATTTATTAATATGGAAGTGGATATTGGAGAGAATAATAACTTTGAACAAATAAATAGTGAGCTTAGATGGCACCCAAAAGATAATACTACAATTCATAGAGGAATAAATTTTAGAATAGAGCAATTTAATTTTAAAAATTGTATTGTGCTTAAAAAAGAAGCTTATATAGAGGTAGTATTATCAGCTGATAATATGGAAACAAAAGAATTTAGAATACCAATAATATATTAAAGGTCGCTAGAAAGTGCTCTTTTTTTATTTAAAAAACAAATAAAATTAGGGGATGATATGGCAAAATATGAGTATTGGATAATAGAAGAAGTATTGTTTATGGTCAATTTTAATTAGACAGACAAAATTATTTATTTCATCAATAGTTATCTTATATATTGACAATAAAAAAGACTCTAGTAAAGAGTCTTTCCCGAAAAATCTATATATTATAATATAATTATATTTTCTGCTTGAAGACCTCTAGTACCTTTAACTATATCAAAGCTTACTTCTTGACCTTCTTCTAATGATTTAAATCCTGAAGTTTGTATAGCTGAGAAATGAGCAAATACATCATCTCTACCTTCCATTGATATAAAACCAAATCCTTTTTCACTATTAAACCATTTAACTATTCCATTATTCATTAAAAATACTCCTATTAACCTATATCAAGATATACTTGATTTACTCGTGTATTACCACAAGTACTATTATATCGTAGATTAATAAAAATGTCTACTTAATTATATTTTTTAGTTAACATTTTTTGTTACTCTTAATCTTGAAAATGTATCGAAGAAATAGATAACAAAAAGTTAAATGAATTAGAAGAATATGATTAAATCCGAATAACCAAAATATATCGAAAAATATATATGTGAATGGCGAAAAACAAGGGATGAGTTTTATATAGACTCATCCCTTGATTATTTATATCTTGACTTTGATTAAATATATTATTATCTTGAAGGTTCCATTTTTTATGTTATATTTCTAAAGTTTCTATAAGAGGATTATCGCTAAATAATTTTAATAAATTTGTTTTTTTATATCCTTTAGGTAACTTAGTATATATAACTACTTCTAACCAATCCCCATCAAGACGTTTAATATTCATGTTTATAATTTCAATGTTAGATTGCTTAAATTTACCTTCAATATATTCTATGGAATCAGTGCTGTTAGAAATTTTAAGAGAAACTTGCTCTGCTGTAGGGAGTTTCATCCATTTCCTATCCCTATGAAGTAATATCTGTACAATAACAATAATGATACTTGAAACAATACCAAGTAAGTATAGTCCAGAGCCAATGGCAAGACCTGTACCAGCTGTTGCCCATATGCCAGCAGCTGTAGTAAGCCCACTTACTGATTGATTTCTAATAAATATTAGTCCAGCACCTAAAAAACCTATTCCACTGACAACCTGTGCCGCAACACGTGCTGGGTCTAGACCAATACCCGGAGTACCAACTATATCATTAAATCCATACTTGGAAACAATGATTATAAGTGCTGAAGCTAATGCCACTATAAAATGAGTGCGTATTCCAGCTTCTTTTAGTCTATTCTTTCTTTCATATCCAACTAAAGCTCCACAGAAACCAGCAGTAATGATTCTTGCTATGTATTCAAATTGAATCAGTATATGATTGTTCATTTATTTAGCACCCCCTTATATATAATATTATATATACTATAATACTACATTTTTTATGTGGATATAGTAAAGTTTAAATTTTATATAATAGTTATATATGAGTATAAAATAGATAAAAGTATATTATGTTCATAATTATAACTCCTGTAAAATGATAATAGATTATATCTTTTGTATTGTGATATAACAAATATATGTGAACTGTATATAAAGTGTGTGTTTTATTAAGTTCTAAATTTCTTCTAGTTTAATTCACATTCAGTACACAAATAATTAGTAAGATATAAGTAAATAAAGATATAACATGACTATAGAAATTTAACTTTAAAATAATTTATGATAATTTAGAGGAGGAAAATTTATGAATATATCAAGAAAAGCTATGAAAATAATAGAATTAGCACAAAGAATTGCAAATAAAAAAGGTATCTCAGTAGAAGAAGCTTGGAATGAAGCAATAAAAGAATATAAAAATAAATATGAACATATTGCATAGACATTTAAGTATATAGTTTATTTAAAGTATAAAATGATATACAACATTTAACTGTATAACTTTAATATAAATCGATTAATTTAAAATTTTAAATTATTTAAAAAAATTAAGAATATTTGGTAGAATATAATGGTTTTAAATGATACTATAAACTATAAGGTATATCATTATTAACGCAAAAGGAGGATATATGCTTGATTGTAAAAATAGATAATACTTTAGAAAAAGAATTTTGGCAATATGTATCACATGAAGAAAGTTTAAACTTATTCATAATTGGATATGTTGAAAACTATGGATTTAGTTCTCACTCTCAAGATATATGGTTTCAGTTAAAAGATGGAAATATAACTTCTATAATATTAAAGAATAAGTCAACACTTATAATTTATAGTCTAAAAAATAATTTTGATATAGGAGAGATGAAGAATCATATAAAAGGTTTGGATGTAGAAAGTATAAGTGGGAAAAAGTGTGTAATAGATAGATTGATACGTGAATACAAAGATTTTTATGAAAAACTAGATAATAAATTTTGTATATTAAAAGAAATAAAAGAAATTGATTTCTCTAACATGAAGGAGTATAAAATAGAAAAAGCTCAGGAAAAAGATGTTGATGAAATAGGTAAACTTTTAAATAAGTCAGACTATAAAATAAGTCAAAATTACATAGAAGATAGAAAAGAACATTTAAAAGAAGGAAATGTAAGAGCATATTTTATTAAAAATAATGATACTATGATTAGTACTGTTTCAACTGGAATGGAAACTAGTTTTTTGGCAATGATAGTATCTGTAAGCACCGATAAAGAATATAGAAGAAGAGGATTTGCAAGTTATATAGTTTACAATTTAAGTAAAGAATTATTGTTGGAAGGAAAGGTTCCATGTCTTTTTTATAATGATGATATAGCAGGAAAAATATATCACAATATAGGGTACAAAGAGATAAATGAATGGACAATTCTTTTTAAATAACTATAAAAATAACAAATTTTCGTGTCATTCCTAACGTGTCTTATACAATGGCTTAAACACTGGAAAGGCGTTTCTTTGATAGGTTTGTTGGTATTTATATCCTCTCTATTTAAGCGTAGTTTTCTTTGGGAATCGGTGAATTTATGACATAAGAAAGGCCCAGCTACATTGAGTAACTGGGTCTCATTGTCATATATATGTCGTGTGATTACAATTGTCAATGTGTGTGGACTTTAGAATATGATTCAACGCCCATTGTATTCTACTGTCCGTAATAGACGAAATGTGACAACTTAAATTTAATAGACGGAAAACTTGCTTTGAAAAATCAATGTAACTTTGGGGCAACCCTTCTGCATGACAAGTGGTGTAAACCTCTTGTATTTGTTCAACTGCGAGGTTATCCATAACGAAAAAAGAGTCCTCTAGTAATTGACGTTGACTAAGATTTTTGGCAAGTGCGCTTGTATCATCTATCAAGAAAATCAACATTTTGTTTTCTTCACTTGCCACCGTATGTGCTACATTGGAATCAATAATAATGCCCTTACATTCTAATGTCTCTCCCTCATCAAACATCACAGACAAGTTCCCAGATTGTGATATAATAATATGTTTTGCAAGATGCTGATGAATATTCGGTTGTCTATATTCTGTATCTAAAAATATATGGTCAATCATTACACAAATAGTAGTCATAGCTGTCAACTCCTTGCTTATAGCATAGCATAGTATACACTTTTTAACAAGAAAGTCTAGTAATTGCAAGGATTTTTTGACGCTGTAAATTATTCCACAATCTTGTTAAGAGAATGTAAATGGATGATGTCAAAATGGTGCAAAACTGATTTCAAATACGATACAAGGAGGAATGACACGATTTTAGAGGATATACGAAAAGTCTTATTTCAGTCAATAAAAAATAAAAAACTCCGTTAAGAATTAAAGTACTTATAAATAGTTTTATTTTTACTATAATTCATTCTGGAGTTTTTTTAATTAAAATATTATTTTTTATTACTTAGATAATCAAGCGTTTTAAGTTTATAACCTTCTTTTTCCCAATGTGTAAGAACTTCATCCAATATTTCAGTATTTGTTGATGAATTTGGATGTAATAGTACTATTGCACCAGGATGTGTTCTCGAATAAATTTTGTTTTTTGCAAATTCATGAGTAGGTTGTTTCTTTTCATACCAATCTACATAAGCAAAACTCCAAAATATAGATTTATAACCTAAGTCTTTTGTATATTTCAAAGATTGTTCACTAAACTTACCCATTGGTGGTCTAAAATATTTAGGCATTTCTTTTCCAGTAACATCTTTATATGCTTTTTCTACACTTGTAATTTCTTCTTTAAATTTTTCAAAGTCTGTAATTCCTGCCATTGATGGGTGGCTTTTTGAATGATTACAAACTAAATGTCCTTCTTTTTCCATACGCTTTATTAAGTCTGGATTACTTTTTATATAACTTTCAACTACGAAAAACTGTGCTTTAGCATTGTGCTTTTTAAGTGTATCTAATAATCTTGAAGTGTTTCCGCTTTCGTATCCAGCATCAAATGATAGATATATAACTTTTTCATTGGGGTTTCCTACATAATAGGCATCATATTTTTTAAAAAAATCTGCTTCTTTTATGGGAGAGGGTTGTTTACCATCTTCTCTAGGGTTAAAATACCAATCATACTCATGTGTATCGAGTGTTGGGTTAGAAATCTGAGTTTTTGTCTTATCTAATGATTTAAAGTTTATACTAGCAATTCCAAAAAGTATTAGAGCAAATGTTCCTATCATAATATATTTTTTTAGGTTATCTTTTTTCACAATTTCACCTCTTATTTAAAATTTCAAGTGTATTTCTTACAATATAGTTTTAATATTTATAGTTAAAAATATTCATATATACAGATAATAAATTGAATAAGTTTATTGTAATATATATAAAATTAATATTAATTGTCTTAAATAAAGTATATATAAATGATAAAATATAAAGAGAAATCATTGTAGATAAGTTAGACTGATTTAACTTGAAGGGATATTAAAGATGGATAATATAAGAAGTTTATTAAATGATGTTGTTTTTTTAGATATAGAAGTTAGTGGATTAGATTATTTAAATTCAGAAATTTTAGAAGTTGGCGTTGTTAAGGTTAAAGATTGGAAAATAGAGACATATCAATCATTAATAAAAAATAAATACAATATACCTATAGAAGTATTTTCACTATTTAGTAATTTAGAAAAAAATGATTTAGAGACAGCTTATGAGATAGAAAAAGTAGAAGATGGACTTATAAATTTTGTAGAAGATAGTGTGATTATATGTCATGATTTAAGTTTGAAAAAAAAGTTTTTTGAGTATCATATGCCAAAGTTAAACAACAGGTTTGTCGATTTAATTGAATTAGCAGTTATTTTAGAGCCATATCATAAAGAGTATAGTTTAGAGTATTTAAAAAATAGTGTAACCAATTGTAATTCTAAAGTGAAAAATAGAGCTTTATCAGATGCTATTGATATCATAAATATTGTAAATTGCCTTCTCGTAAGATTTAGCAGTTACGAAAAAACTACTTTAGAGCCATTGAGTTTTAAAATAAATTCGTATTTTAATAAGTTTAATCTTTCAACATGGGAATGGAGTAAATTTTTAGAAGAGGCAAACTATGATTTATCAAACAATATAAATATCAAAAAAGAATATAAGAGATTTAATTCAAAAGAAGAAAATAAAAAAGAAAAAGAAACATTAAAAATTTTAAATAAAGAAGAAAAAAATTATGAAGAATTATTAAAGTACAAAGCCATCTGGGAGAATAAAGAAGGATTTACATATGAGTATAGACCTGGTCAATATGAGCTTACTAAAACAATACGGGAGTTGTTTAGAAATAGTGAATACGAAGAAAAAATTGCATGTATAGAAGCACCAACTGGTATAGGTAAAAGTGTAGGATATTTATTGCCTGCAATACTAGAAGCTAGAATTAATAAAAAAAGATTGTTAATTTCTACTGATACAAAGGAATTGCAGATACAATTAATAAATAAAGATATTCCAAATGTGTTAGATTCTTTGGGTCTAAATGGAAAAGTAAGTTATGGATATATAAAGGGAAAAAATAACTATATCTGTATAGATAGGCTGGAATCATATATAACAGATTATGAATCTCAAAACCCTACTAAAGGAGAAATATTATCTTTAATATTTTTAGAGAGGTTAGTTGAAGGTGGTAAGTATGGAGATATAGAAGAAATAAATTATTGGGTGTTGGATAATTTCAATGAAATAAGCATTCACTTAAGAAATATAAGTTGTGACTCAAATATGTGCAGACCTAAAAAATGTAAAAAGGATTGTTTATATAAAAATAGAATAGAAGAATTGAAAGAAGAACATATAA
The DNA here is from genome assembly GCF_020662285.1 of Clostridioides sp. ES-S-0108-01. NCBI lineage: Bacteria > Bacillati > Bacillota > Clostridia > Peptostreptococcales > Peptostreptococcaceae > Clostridioides > Clostridioides sp. ES-S-0108-01. The sequence goes on from NZ_JADGMN010000037.1 coordinate 10,995, forward strand.
CGGTAGTAAATCATTCACTATTAGCTAAATGGCCATATAAGGATGAAAAACCTTTAGAAAATATAATAGTAGATGAGGCACATAATTTGACTGAAAAAGGATATGATTTTTTTTCAAGTATTATAAATTCAAAGTCCTTAAGGTATCTATTGCAAGAAATTTATCCTTACGAGTTTATTCAAAATAGTAGCTTTATATATAAAAAATATAGTAGAAATATAAGGAAAATAAAGGCTTTTGATAAATTTTATAATGTACTAAAAATTGAAAGAGAAGATAAACAAAAAATTGCTAGAAGTATAAATCTTATTCTTGAAGAGATAGATTCAATATTAAACTTTGGTAGTGGTAGTGAATATAATAGTGTAAGTAATTATAATTTAAGATGGGAACTGAATTTGCAAATAGATGAAATCGTGGGAAAGCTAAATAAGGATGGCGTAGATACTGAAATAAGCTATAGAGCTTATAGTGAAAAGATAAAGTTAAGTTGTGAAAAAATAATAAAAAATTTAGTTTCAATAATAATAACAATTTATAGGAATATTGATGATGATAGTATAGATAAAGAAGCAGATATATATAAATTTGGAAAGGCAAAGACAAGAGATTTAGAGGATATAAAGATTATCTTTGAAATCTTTTTAGAGTATGATGAAAAGGATGATTATGCAAGGATAGTTGAAGTTGATAAGAATTATAATGATTTTGAATTTCGAGTAGTGCCGTTAAAAATAGCGGATTTGTTTGAAGAAAATATTTTATCTCAATTAGAGAAAGGAATATTTTTATCTGCAACTTTGAGTTTATCTGAAAGTATGTCTTATTTTAAAAATACATTAGGAATAGACAGAGTTAAGAATGTAGAAAAGATTATAGAACCAATTTTTGATTATAAAAATAGAGTTTCTGTAGTTTCATTTTCTGATATCTGTGAGTACAGAAACTCTGAATTTCCAAATGAAATGAGTAAAATTATATCTAATATATCACAGATTACAGAAGGACATACATTGGCTCTTTTTAATAGTAAAGATAGACAAGAAAAGACTTATGAAATATTGAAAAAATACTTACATAGTTTTAACTTAGAAATTTATGCTGATAAAAAGGGTATAAGGCATCTTAATGACTTAAATAGAAAGTGTGTAGTACTTGGCTCAAAAGGATGTTTTGAAGGGGTAGATATTCCAGGAGATGGTTTGGTTTGTGTAACTTTAGACAAGCTTCCAAATCTAAACCCAAAAGACCCTTTGTACTTTACTATAATGAAGAAGTACGATATAGATTACTATACTATAAATTATCCTCAAATGACCATAAAGGTAAAGCAAGCCATGGGGAGAATTTTAAGAAGTAAATATGACTATGGATGTTTTGTGATTTTTGATGTAGGAACTAATATAAGTGTACTAAAAAGACTAGAGAAAGACTTACATGGTTGTAAAATTTCAAAGATGAATAGCAATGAGTTTTATACTTATATAAAGCGACATTTAAATAAATCTAGAGGTTTAATACTAAAATCGGTTATATTTGATACTATAAAAGCGTTGAATGTTGATTCTAAAATAGACAACAATGATGTTGATAAGGATATTATAAGAAAAGATATGAATGAAAATATAAGACAAAGAGCTATAAAAGGAGAAGTGTATTATATTGATATTGTAAATAAAGATATGAAAGTAAAGTATTTTGATAGAAAATATATGATAAATTTAGATATATTTATGAGAGAAGAACATAAAAACTAAGAGTGGGAGTGATATGTTTGGCAAAACAAAAGTTTTATGCTGTAAAAAAGGGTAGAAGTATAGGTGTGTATAATACATGGGATGAGTGCAAAAAACAAGTAAATGGATTTTCAGGAGCTAAATATAAAAGTTTTCCTACCTTACAAGAAGCAAAAGAGTATATTTATGGGCCAGAAAAACTAAGCTTTAAAGAAGATGAGGAATTTATAGAAGCGTATGTAGATGGAAGTTATGAACATTCAATAAAGATGTATGGTTCAGGTGTTGTGATTCTAAAAAATAATGAAGTTATAAAAACTTATAGTGAAAAAGGAAAAGAAAAAACTCTAGTAGGGATGAGAAATGTAGCTGGAGAGATAGAAGCTTCTAAAATTGCAATGAAGTACTGTATTGACAATAATATTCAAAACTTGATTTTATATTTTGACTATGAGGGTATTGAAAAATGGTGTACTGGAGTTTGGAAAACAAATAAAGAAGGAACTATATCATATAAAAATTTCTATAACAGTATTAAGAATAAGCTGAATGTAAAATTTACAAAGGTTAAAGCACATTCTGGAAATAAGTATAATGAGGAAGCTGATAAATTAGCTAAAAAAGCTATTGGTGTATAATGAAAAAATATTCATATATAGTGAGATGCTATAAGAGTAGATTTTCTTAATTTATAATTAAATAAATTTTGATTAAAAAAGCAGATTGTATTATGATAAAATAAGTATCTAATTTATAAACAATTGGTAATATTAGTTAGACACAGCTTATTTAATATAATAAAATCTGCTTTTTTGGGGCTGTAAGTAGATTTGTGTAAAAACAAATTTACCTATAGTCTTTTTGGTATACAAAATTGGTAAATTTGGAATAATATTCATATAAAAAATTTTGGAGGTTTTGAAAATGAAAGATATAATT
>NZ_JADGMN010000038.1:0-11984 GCF_020662285.1 Clostridioides sp. ES-S-0108-01
TTAAGGAAATTTGATACATACGAACAATTAGTCAAAGCAATAGAGGATTATATATATTACTATAATAATTTTAGATATCAAAAGAGATTAAATTCTATGTCTCCACTTGAATTTAGGAAATATTTAAATACAGAGATAGCATAATTTATTTTAAGTAGCTCTAAAAAAATTTAAATATCTAGGGTTTTATTTGACGTGCTCTTTTTTAGATAGTAAACTTTAAAATATAGATATTAATTATATGAATATAATAAAAAAAGTACTAATGATTGACACTAGTACTTTATAACTACTTTTGCATGTTTTAACTGTATAAAACAGTGGGTATAGTTCAACAAAGAGTGACTTACAGGTTGAATTTAAATTTATGTTTAAATTCAAAAAATAAACTATGTTTATGATGAACTCCACTCTAACGCAAAATAGATTGTAGTTCTTCTTGCTTTTATTATATCACAAAATCTTCAAAATGATACAATCTTATATTGAATTGTTAAAATTGGATTGTCAAAAATCTCTTTTATGGAATTGTTAAATAGTAAATATAAAAAATTTTTAGATAAACTTTAAAATAATAAAAAAACAAGAGGTATTAATCTCTTGTTTTTTTATTATTTTTTTTATAATACATAATAATCATTATTATATATAGAGTTAAAATTGTTCCAAACATAAATATCTCTAATTGAAGTTGATTATAAACAATATTGAATAAATTGTGTGAAATCTTTAATAAGACTTGTGGAATTTGCATTATTATTATACAAATTATGCCTATAATCAAAGATATTATATGAAAACTTTCTTTTTTTATGAAAAATTTATATATAAATAATGCAAATATTAAAAAATAAACTAATATAAAAATTAGGAATTGAAGTTTATTAATATTAAATCTTATTATTTGTTCATATAATGATGAGTTAAAAAACATAGCTATTAATACTAGAAAAGGATAAATAATAAGAAATATATTATTTAATATATTTTCTTTATTCATAATCACCAACTACTTTCAAAATTTTAAGAGTATGTGAACTCGACATTAATCGTATGTGTTGCAGTCATCCCCTGAACATGAATTTTAGCACTGCTCCAAGCTCTTGGTGCATTATTGCCCCAAGCTCTATCGTTGTATCCCCATCCAGTAGTATATGAGAAAGTATTTGATGTTGGGCTCTTAGTTAATTTTTTACCAGTAATAACACCAGAATGTGCATTAACTGACCTATTTGATAAAGTATATAAACTAGAGTTTGGAGTCCAACTACCATAAACTCTATTTAATCTGACTTTTTCATTGGTAGAATTAACATCATAATCAACATTCAACTTAGCGGTTACTCCTCCTGATGTGTGTGTTCCACCTGTAGATTCAAAAGGAGTAATCAATTCTCCTATTGGAATAAAAACTTCACATCCTGTATTTGTTGATTTATTATTATATGCAATTGGATTTAAAGTAGTGATTTCTCCTGTTTGATCGTTTGTAATTGTAACTTTAACTTTATGTATTATTTCGTTGCTTGAGTCACTTGCATAACTTTTGCCTGTTATCAATAGTATTAGAGAAAACATTAAAGATAGATAAATAAATAATTTAGAAAATTTTTTCATAAAATCACCCTTTCTTATTAATTTGCCTGGTTAAATATTACCAGTCAGAACTGCTATTGAATCCTACTTTTTTAAATTATATCATATATTCTATTGCAATAGAATAGAAAAAAGTAAAAATATTTAGAAAATTGGAAAATTTGAACTTTCGACTTCTGAAAAAGAATCGTCATTAGAAATAAAGTACAAAGATGAAAAGGAAGGGCTTAAGCAAAAATTTGAATACTCATATAAGTTTTTAGCTGGCAAAGAAGTAATTAGAACTGTGAATGAAGATATAGAGGTTGGCCAAGAAAAAATAATAAAAGGTCAAAAAAAGGGAAATACCAAGGAGATGGGTCTGACTATAAAGTGATTATATCTTGGAATGGAAATGAGGAAACTATAAATTTGAAAAAGAAATAATTATCTATGAAAAGAGTGTTTAGAAATAAGTGAAACACTCTTTTTTGTGCAAAATAAAACTTTCCATAAAACTATTGAATTATTATGTAAAATATTAATAAATTTTATAATATTTATATAAAAAGGAAGTGAGTGTATGGCTAAAATACTTTTGACATTTAAAAATAATGAAAAAGAAAAGGAACTTTTAATTTCTTCACATCAGTAGATATTATAACAACTGAAAGTAATAGAGAGATTGTAAAGGTAATAAGGGCAGTTCCTCCAGAATTTGATAGAGTTTCAACTGACCTGATGTATGAAAATGAATTAAAGAAATTAAAATTAGAGCAATCTATAAATTTAGCATATTTTCTTGAAGGTAGAAGAAATTATTTAATTAGATGTGGAGAAGATTTACAAAATAAAACGTATAGATTTTTTATTGATAATCTAAAATATGAAGTTCATATTGATAGTAAAAAAACTCTTAAAACTAATATGATGTACTTGGAACTAGCATTTAATGAAATAAAAATGAATCAATTTATAATAAAAGATTATGTCATGGGGAAGGACTATTTTGATGTATCTTTTTATGAAAATACAGAAAAACAAAGATGTTTGTTAAATAGTATAATAGGATCTTTACCAGAGTATATAAATGCATTAAAATAAATCCCTTTTATTTTTATAAGAGGGATTTATTTTAATTTAAATTAATTTTTTAAGATATTATAATCCTAAAGATATTTTTGATTGGTTATAAATTCTTAAACTTATCAAATTCTTTTATGTTCAGGACTATTAAACCCTATATTATTATAAACGTTAGTATGCATCTACACTTTAATAAGATATTACAAAAATAATACTTTCGTAATATCTTATATATTTTTTTGTTTATCAATTTCTAATTTATCAGATTTTTTATGTTCAATAACTATTTTTCACTATATTATTATAAAGTGTATATATCTATGTTTTAATAAAATATTACAAAAACAATACTTTTGTAATATCTTATATATTTTTTGATAGATTATATTCTTCATATTCTTGAAATGCTTTGGCAGTATCATTATTTGGTGAAGGCAGATCTCTTTGGACCTTTGATACTATATCTTTGAATTCTTCAAACTCATAAAACTTTCCAAGAAAATCTAGATTCGAATTTTTACCTTTTATTATATTGTTATCAATATAATTTCTTTGAGATTGCAAATAACTTATATAACTCTCATAATCTTTGATTAGCTGATTAACTAGTTCTTTATTATCACCTACAACAAGTTTTCTTATATCATTTAAAGCATCTAAATTGGACTTACAAGATGCAATACAAGTGTCAAGTAAAATTCTATAACTATCAATTGATTCTTTTGTACTCTGTATATCCTTAAAATTTTTATATGCTATATAAAAGTTAGAAGATAAAGATAAACTATATATGTATATATGGTTTTGAGTTTTATCATTAACTATTTCAGGAATTTCAATCCTTGGGAACCTAGTGTAAAAAATTTCATCTAATTCATTTTTATTTTGGGGTTCATCTAGTTCTTTGTTTTCTTCACCATAATTTTCATTTCTCTTTGTTGAGTTTTTTATATTCTCAGATATATTATACTCAGCTTTTTTAGGGTTATTGAAAATCATAAAATAAAAAACTAATAATATAAGAACAACAAAGGATGATAAAAATATAATTAATACTAGTTTCTTGTCTTTTATTTTTCTTAAATTCATTTCTATTCCTCCAATTTATCTAAAATTTAATAATACTTAATATGGGGCAATTTCGCATTTTATTTGAAAATATTTAATTATTTTTTCAAATAAAATATTTATTTGCCCCATATTTATTGAAAATAAAAATAGCTGTATATCAGTAAAATTAAATGGAGGTTTTATATGAACTTATTAGGTGTTAATGAGGAACAACTTAAAGCTATAAAAACAAATAGCACTCATGTACTTGTAATAGCAGGTGCAGGGTCTGGCAAAACAAAAACTATCAGTAAAAGAGTTTCTTATTTAATGAAAAAAAGAATTAGCTATAGAAATATATTTTGTATAACATTTACAAGATATGCTTCTAATGAAATGAAAAAAAGAATTATGAATGAATCAGAAAATGGAGAAAAGGTATTTGTAAATACATTTCATATGTTTTCAATTTATATCTTAAAAAAATATGATAACTTTAAAGGATATACTATGATTTCAGAGATTGAAAAAAAGAATTTAATCCAAAATATAACTAAGAGATTTCAAATAAATAAAAGTGATATTTTGATTAATGCAATAAAAAATTATGATATTCAAAATAAAAATAGAAGTATATCATTAGCATTAAAAGAATATTTATTTACCCTTAAAAGATATAAATTACTTGATATAGATTTAATACTTCCATTATGCTCTGAACTTCTAAATGATGAAAATATTGCATCAGAAGTTAGAGATGAAATGAAGTATATTCTTCTAGATGAATATCAAGATTCAAATGATATACAAATAGAAATCATAGATAAAATATCACCAAATAATTTATATGTTGTTGGAGATGATTCACAAGCAATTTATGAATGGAATAATTCAAAGGTAGAATATATATTAAATTTTGAAAAAAAATATGGTGCAGAGGTTATAAGATTAGTAAAAAATTATAGAAATACAAATCAAATAATAAATTCAGCAAATAAAATAATATCACTTAATTTAAATCAAATAAAAAAAGAAATGGTAGGGTTTAAAAATGGCGAAGATATTGAGATTGTTACTACTGATAATCAAGAAATACAAAATATAAAGATAACTTCTCAAATTTGTAAGCATGTTTATGGTATTGATGATAAAAACATAGCAATATTATGTAGAACTAATATGGAAATAAAAAAATTATCCAAGGTCTTTATCAATTATGGTATAGAATTTAATAGCTCGATTAAAGAAAATAGTAATAGTAGGCTTCTTAATATCTTAACTTTAGCATCAAATCTACAAAATGATTTGTTAGCTGAAAGCATATTGAAACCTTCAGAAGAACAAAAAATAAGAGCATTGAAGGAAAGTACAAGCATATTTGAAAGTATTAAATTTGATAATAAATCAGAAGAAATTTTAAACTTTGAAAAACTAAATAATTGTATAAAAACATCCACAGCAATAAGAGCATACGAATTAGCTAAGAAGTTATTCAAAATAGAAGATATTGTTTTAAAAAATAAAATAAAAAAATGGATCTCAAATAGTACTGTTATTAAACAAAAAAATATTGGATTTATTGAATATCTTTGTTATGAAAATACAAAGGGAGGACAAGAGTGTTTAAAAGAAAACAGTAATAATGTAAACTTATTAACTATCCATTCTTCAAAGGGATTAGAATTTGATGTAGTGATAATTCCAAATTTATATGAAGAAAATTTTCCTAGAAAAAATGAAAGTTTGGAATCAGTAAGAAGGCTTTTTTATGTAGCATTAACTAGAGCTAAAGAAAAAGTAATATTGTATATTCCTAAAAGCTCTGAAGAATATGGGAAAAAGATAAAAAATAGAGAACCAAGTATTTTAATAAAAGAAATAACTAACTAGAGGAGTGAGGTATTATGAAGTTTAGTAATATAAGAATAGAGCTTTTTTCAATTTTGAACAATATAAATAAAAACAACATAAATAAAGTAATATTACCTTATATACAAAATAGTCCTATTTTTTATATAACTGATGAAGACAAGAAAATAATAAATATTGTTTTAAAAGAATTTTTGGAAAGTAAAGATATTAGGAGCTATAGTATTAATGAGAATCATGTAGCTATAAGTCTTTAAAAGTAAATTAATGATATTTATTAAGAGCAATACTAAAGTATTACTTTAGTATTATTTTCAATAAACGTATTATTTAAGTAAAAACATCACTAAAACTAATTGGTTGCTAGTGATGTTTTTATTTTTTGGAAATTTTCAAAAAAATAAAAGTTTTGACCCATATTAAAGATAAGAAAAATTTAAGCTAATTTTTAGTAAATAAAAAATAAACTGTTTTAATCAGTTAAAAAAAGGGGGACATATGTTATGTCAAGCAACATAAAACAAATATTTAAATCTGGTCGTGATACAAAGGTATTTGCTGTAGAAGATGATTTAAGTGTAAATGATTTTTATAATGAAATAGGTATTTTAAAAGCTATATTACATTCAAAGGTATCTAGAATAACAATGATAATAAATGATTCAAAAAACAATAGTAATACAAAACTAAAGTTCTGTTTTAATATTGATGAATGGAAAGAATTCAGCGATTTATTAAAAGATGGTCCAGAAGGTTTTGGGAAGAATTGTGTAAATACAAATACTAAACCTAAATATAAAAAGACTAAGATAAATAAATATACAAGTTTTGAAGATGGATATAAAGAAATAAGAAATTTTAGTGTATCTTGTAACAAAGACAATCAGAAAGAAGGTAAATATTATTGGACAATTAGTATATCTATTGGAAAAGGAAAGTTAAAAGACCCTAAGAACAGTTACAAAGGCATAATTAAAGAAACTTATTCTGAATTAAAACAAAACTACTTTGTTTTACAGACTGAAGAAATTAATGAAATGATTGAAATGGTAAATAAATATATACCTTTATGGGAAAATAGTATGTTCCCCGTTTTTCTTGAAAATAGAAAGGCATTTAGCAAAAGGTTAATTGAAAATAATTCTGATTATGGAACTATTGGTAGATGGAATAATTCGCCTAATAAAGATTCAGGTGATTATATAAAAAATAATGTAAATGATACTAAAAATAGCGAGTTCTGTTCAGCATGTAATGTACATGTTGATGAAAAAACAGAAAAAATAACAAATTCAAAATATGGTAGAACCTTGTGCTATAAATGTTCTAATGAATTAAATAAAATCAAAGGAGATAAAAAATGATAATAAAAAGAGAAGATATAAAGCAAATACTTGTACAAGCTAGTAAATTTGGAGAATATGTTCAACTACAAATTGAAGATTATAAAGCAATAGTAAAGAGTGTAGGGAAAAAAAATATATATTTTGAAGCAGAGATTAAAGAAATTGAAAATCCTATAGAGGGAGAATTTTATATTTTTGATAAACAAGCCCTAGATATTTTGCAAAAATGCCCTAAAGATGTAACTATTGAAAAAACCAAGAAAAATAAAATTAATATAAAATCTGGAGAATTTAAAGTGAGTATAGCTGAGACAAAGCAAAGTATCATAGACATTGATGAACCAGAAATCAATTATTGTTTAACTGTAAAAAACTTAAATAAAGTAAAAAATGTTAGATATGCAGCGGCATCTAAAGATACTAGGCCAGCACTAGAATGTGTTTATTTTGAAGTAAATCCAGATATAGAGAAAATAAGAATAATAGCTACAGACTCTTATAGAATAGCTATTGATGAAATTAATTATGTATGTAATGAGAAAATAGAGAAAGGCTCATTTCTATTAGATAAAAAAGTTCTGAGTGATGTAATAAGTAAAGATGATGATTGTGCAGTACTAGGTGTATGTGATAATAAAATTATATTTGCATTTGAAAATGGTATTGTCATAGGTATTGATACTTTAGCAGAAAACTATATTGATATTGAACGTATGTTGGCAAGTATGAAATTTAGTTTTCAATTTAAAATAAAGCGAGAAGCTTTTACTAAATCAATAAAAAGATGTAAAATAGGTGATAAAAATTCAATTAAATTATCTATTGGAAAAAGTAGTTTAGGTATAGAAATGGATTCAAATGAAACTTCAATTTATATAACTGATGAGATTGAGATAGTAGGAGTTGATGAATGCTTAGAGGTTAATCTATCATTAAATTATCTTTCAGATGCTCTTGAAAATATGAACTCTGAATATATTACTGTAAAATACAGTGATAACAGTACATTTCCGATATTAATAGAGGATGATAGCAATAAAGCTATTATACTTCCTGTTGCTAAATAAAATATTAAAAGGGATATTTATAATATCCCTTCTTCAGATTGGAGGATTAATTTAATATGGATTATTTTGATAATGAAGAAAAATTAAATATTATTAATGTTGCATTAAAATGTGATATTGAATTAATTAAAACAATTGATAGCTCTAGAGTATTGGCACATTGTCCATTTTGTGATGATAGAAGTGGACATATGTACTTGACTATAGAAAATAAGGAATTTAGAAATTTTTATAAATGTTATAAATGTGGGAGTTATGGCAGTTTAGTTTCTTTATATGCTAAATCAAAGGGTATAACTACTAAGGAAGCATATATAGAATTAATTAATGATATTTCAAGAGAGAGACTAAATGTCAGCAAAAAAATAATTGAAAAAGTACAAAAAAAAGGTAATTCTTGTGATATTAAAGATGTAAATTATCTAGATTCTATATATAGAGTATTTTTAGATTCACTTATACTAGAGGATAAACATTTTAACAATCTAAAAAATAGAGGGTTAAATGACTTTATTATAAAAAAGAACTTGTATAGAACAATAGATATTAAATATAAAGAAAGAATAAGAATTTGCAAGAACTTAATCAATTTAGGATTTGATTTAAAAGGTGTTCCAGGTTTTTATAATGATAAATTTGGCAAATGGAATTTTGTATCTAAAAAAGGATTTTTAATTCCAATTGGAAATCTTGATGAAAGAATTATATCCCTACAAATAAGAATGGATGATGAAGAACTTATATCAAATAAAAATCTAAAATCAAGATATAAATATTTCTCATCATATAAATATCAAGATGGAACAAAAGCTATTGCAGCAATCCATTATGTAAAAGGAAGTAATAATGACAACTCAATAATCATTACAGAAGGTCCACTTAAAGCTGATATAACTAATTTCTTTAGTAATAAGTCTGTTATAGCAATTCCAGGTGTGTCCATAGGACATAGTGAAGTTGTAAGGATGATTAAAAGTTTGGGCAATCCCTTAGCTATAATTTGTTTTGACATGGATTTATATGACAATATTAATGTTAAAAAAAGCATGATTGAATTATGTAAAAAATTTAATGAAAATAATATATCTTTTGTATATAAGTCTTGGAAGGAAAAATATAAAAAAAATAAAAATCTAAAGGGCATAGATGATTTGCTATACCATGAGTATAAAAACAGAGTATAGGTTGAATGTCAATATTCAATCTATACTCTATTTTTATATTTACAAAAATATAATTCACATAAAAAGTATAAGTTATATAATTTACATAAAAAACATAAAATATATAACTTACATAATTAACATAAAATTAATTTAATATATATTTTAATTAATTTTATGTTAATATATAGTTTACATATTGAAATTTGACTTACAGTCATGTACTTTAAACAGAAAATCACATGAAAGATGAAAGAAATTAGAGAATTATATGTAATTATATAGTATTATGTAAATATATAATATTATGTAATTTATATATTTACATAATTTACATTGAATTCATAGATTTTCTATAATATAATTACTATATAAAGAATATTTATTTAAAAGGAGATTTAAAGATGGATAAAGTTGATGTTCTAGATACTAAAGCAAAGACAATGGTAAAAACAATAAATTTAAAAGTTGGAAATGATACTGGTAACAGTGAACATGATATAGTGATATCAGATTCAAGTGGAAGTGATATTGAACAAATATGCCAACCTAGTGTAATATCAAAGGTAAGAAAAAAACCAAATTTAGAATCTATTGATGAAAAATATATGATAGAAAATATAAGTGATAATTTAATTGTTGAAGTGCTTTCTGATGAAGTAAGTCCAGGTATTTTTTTTGTTGGAAATTATGCTCTTAAAAGTGGAGAAAGAATAAAAAGTATTGAGATTGGATTAGATAATGATAAAGCAAATAATGATGTTGTATTTATAAGTACTTTAGCTCATATTGCAGGATTTGCAGTAAAAAAAGCCTATAAAGAAGGAATTTTGGATGATGAAATTAATGTTAATATAGAAATGGGATGTTCTTTGCCAATAGGTCAGTATAATAATAAAGTAGCAGAGTTATTTGAAAACAGATTTATGAATGATAAAAGTATTGTCAAGGTAGTTACACCTAAAAAATCCATTGAAGTTAAATTAAATTTTGATTTTGTACATGCCATACCAGAAGGTGTGACAGCATCATTTGCTCTTAGTGAAATGGATGATAGTATATTTAAATCATATAATGATGTAAATAAAGAAAAATTAAATAAAGAATATTTCAAAACTCATAGAGTGTTACATATTTCAATAGGCGAAGGAACTACGGAATATCCAATTACTAAAGGTATTGCATATGAACCTAATTATATAAGAGGTTCTAATAATGGTCTAGGAATAGCGATTGACAATTCTTTGGATGAATTTATAGAGTTAAAAGGCATGACTAATTGTTCTAGACAAAAATTTAGTGAAATAATTAGAGATAAAAAGCACAGATATTATGAAGATGCTTTAGAAATTCTTGAATTTCACTTAGAGCCACAAACAGATGCAATTTATAATAAAGCAAAAACAGAAATAGAAAGAGTAAATAATGAAATTGATATAATTGTTGTTTATGGTGGTGGAAGTATATTAATGAAAAGTGTATTAGAAAGAAGATTAAAAAGATTATGTGAAAGAGCTGGCATAAAATTATTGTACATTGATGAGAAGTATGCAGTTACTTTAGAGTCTAAGGGATTGTATAATCTTGTAAATTCAGCATTATGGCAAGTTTTAAAGAATGATAGATTGGCTTCTTTAAACAAATAATTTTTTAGGAGATAAAAATGTTAAAAAATAATTCAGAAGTAAAAAAAACAAAACTAGTTTATATAGATCCTCATACACATTCTTTACTTAAAGCAGAAGCAATGATAAATAATGCTAGTATAAAGGAAACACTTGAAAATATTGTGAAAAATTCAGTTAGTGACATGGCTAAGATGATAGTTGATGGTACCCCTTCTAAAACTAATAATCAAAATAAAGCATCAAATGAAGATGATAAAAAAGGTATTGAATCTTCTAGTGAGAATATAGAAAAATTAGAAAAAGAATCTGAGCATGAGAAAAAGAATGAAACAACAGAAGATATTCAAGGAGAGGTATTATCAAATGAAGATGATAAAAAGAGCATTGAATATTCTAGTGATAGTGTAGAAGAATTAGGGAAAGAGACTGAACATGAGAAAAAGAATGAAATAACAGAAGGTCTTTCAGAAGAGGTATTAAAAGTATATAGAAGATAAAAATATTTTCATAAAACAAAGAAAAGACTATAGTTAATATAGTCTTTTTTTTCTTTATGAAAATATTGTTTGAAAAACTCTTACTAATGTTATAGAATATGCTCATAAGATGTATTAAAAATTGCATTTTTTGGAAATTAAAAAGTAGCCATTTCACATCTAAAGACTATTATTTTTTAGATAGCCAACATTTATTAAGAGCTGAACACGTAGAGAAATATTTGCGATTTTTAGTAAGTAATAGTCAGGTATCTTCAAAAAGTAGTGTTGAACAATTAAAGAAAAAAGTTGATGAAATAGTAGACAAAACATTAAAACCTGATTTAAAATATTCAGAAGCTCAAATAATAACAAGACGTTTTTATAAGGAAAAAGTTGGTGAAGGTAATGATGAAAGATATGTAGAAAGGGTTGATGAAACTGTTGATACAGTATATTTATTAGACTATGCAAATTCAATTTACAATACTAATAAATATACATATGAAATAAAAACAGAAACTACAACAATAGATTCTGAACTATCCCCCTCTTAGGAGACAGTTGAAATATGTAAAACTGTCTAAAACTAAAGTATCATCAGAGCAAAAAATCGAAGCAATTGAATCATATTTAAAAGGTGAAAATACAGTAATAAAAATAATCGAAGAATTAAATATTGGAAAACGTACATTCAGAGAGTGGATGCGAAATTATGAAACTT
>NZ_JADGMN010000039.1:0-10273 GCF_020662285.1 Clostridioides sp. ES-S-0108-01
CATTTCCAAAAGTTTCATAATTTCGCATCCACTCTCTGAATGTACGTTTTCCAATATTTAATTCTTCCATTATTTTTATTACTGAATTTTCACCCTTTAAATATGATTCAATTGCTTCGATTTTTTGATCTGATGATACTTTAGTTTTAGACATAACAAAACCCTCCTAGTTTAGACAGTTTTACATATTTTAACTGTCTCCTAAGAGGGGTATAGTTCATATCTAAGTTGTTTCATGAAAAAAGAAAAGAAAACTTAAATAGAATTATGAGCCCGGAGGGGTATGAACTTAGAGTGAATAGAAATATACAAGCAGAAGGAGCAGCTTTCGCTCAAGTAAAACAAAATATGAAATTTAGAAGATTTTTAAGCCGAGGTAAAGAAAATGTTCTATCAGAGTGTATTATCGTAGCGATAGCTCATAACATTTCTAGGCTACACAATAAAATAGTAAAAAATAAATGTGGAATATATCTTCATACTTTAAAAAAAGCATTCTAAATTTATTATTTATAATCAAATATTATCTGAAAAAATGGTATTTTTATACCTTATATTTGTCATGCATAATTTTACTTAGAAAATAAACTATATATAAAATAATTAAAAATATACCTATTAAGATAAGTAAAAAGAGCTCTCACAGAACAAATTTAATTTGCCCATGCGACAGCCCCTTCTTATACCTATTTCTATATTCAAAAAGACAATGAAATCTGCGAACCTTTCTTATATATACAATATTATTACATATATAATTATTGCTTTTCATATAAAAAAAGACAATGAAATCTGTGAACCTTTCTTATATCTCTAATATAAAAATATCTTTATCCATTAATTTATAAACATAAAAATCGACAAAATTTAGAAATATTATTATTTTGACATGTATTTACATATAAAAAGACAATAGAATCTGCGAACCTTTCCATTTTTCAAGGTTTTTAAGTAGTAAAAAATGTCGAAAAAATTTTTTACCTTAATCATATCTTTACAAATTTATAACCAAACAGTTGAAAATGCTACTTCACATCAAAAAGACAATGAAATCTGTGAACCTTTTTTATATTAGTAATTTCAATGCTTCTACTAGAAAGACAATAGAATCTGCGAACCTTTCTTATGTAGACTTTTTTATATTTTATGTAATATATGCTTATATTTTATTATATATGTAAAATAAAACATGAAAGGAGGTAAAAGATGACTAATAAGCTATTATTTGAAGATTTAAAACCAAATACTAGAATCTCTAAATCAAAAATAAAAAAAATAATATCTATTTTTAAAAATAAAATAGATATAGTTAAAATAAATGATGGATATTATGAACTTGAAAAAGAAAATGGTCTATTGAAAAATAATTCCATGCAAATTATATCTGTTACTAAATCTTTAATAAAACAATATTTACTATATCATTTTTTGCCTTATAATAAATGTTTTGTTAGAAAACATGTAAGCTATAAAGATATAGCTACATTATGTGGAATATCAGTTCCAACAGCTAGAAGAAATCAAAATTTACTTTCTATTTTAGGATTAGCATACTTTACACCTTCTTCTAATGGTTATGGAAAATTTGATATAGTAATATGTGATGAATATAAAAATCATTTTAAAAAGAAAAATGGTGGTGGTGGGTATATAACATTAACTACTGATGATCTAGCTAATTTTTTGGATATAAATTGTATTAATAAGTTAAAGGTTGAACTAAAAAAATTGCTATGGATTGATGCAGCTAAAAAAAGTAGAGGTAAAAAAATTGTGTTTAATAAAGAAAATTTAGTAAATACTTTACCTGAGTATATAAAAAATCAAGCAAGTTAATTAATAATATTATATATAGTAAAAATTCTAGGTTTAAACCTTTAGGAAATAGATTAGATATTACTAGTTACAAATCCAAATCTGAATTTAATAAAAATTTCAGAGATTCAACTCAAAAAAGAATATTAAATTTATTTAATAATGGAAATTTCTCATTTAGCTCTAATTACTCTGATACATTATTAAGATTTAAGTTTAAAAAACCTTTATTAGAAACAAATATAAAACTTGAATCTGAAAAAACGCTTATTGTAAATGAATTAGTTAATCTTTCTATCGAATTTGGATTTAAAAAAGTATTAATTGCTTTAAACTATATGTTTGATAACACTATTATGAAGATAACATAAATATTAATAATATACATAATCCTGGTGGATTTGTAAGGTCTTTTATAACAAGATCAATTTTGAATATTGGTAGTTTATACTAAAATAAAATATATTAATTAGGGGTAATAAAATTTTATTACTCTTAATTTACTATGCGAAAAAAGATACATTTAATTAGATAAATTCATTGTCTAACTAAATGTATCTTTTTTTTACATATTTTATCCACATTTTATTATAAAAGAAAGTTTTTTATTAATAGTTTAATATTTTTTTTAACAATAACAAAAAATATTATTAACATAATTATAATTTTTTTATTTATGAATTTATGTATACATTGATAATACTATAATACATGTACATTACGTTTTTGCTAATTAATGTTTTAAATAAATGTTTTAATAAAGCTTTTTAATATAGAGTACTATAATTTTTTCTAATTAAATATAAAGTCTACTTTTTATATGTTAATGATGCTAAAATATATATAAATTACTAATACGTTACAACTGTAAAATATATTGGATATTACAAAAGTATTATTTTTATAATATCTTATTAAAATATAGATATATACTAACTTTATAATAATATAGGGGGAAATATTCATTGAATAGAAAAGAATTTGATAAATTAACAATTGATGAACAAATAAATTACTTCAATCAAAAAATGTCTTTAGGATTATCTAAAGCAGAAGTATGTAGAAATTTAAGTTTACCATCATCAACTTGGCGAGATCGTATAAAAAAAGCTGGATATGAATTAGATCAAGTAAATAAATGTTACAATAAAATTAATTCTAGTAACAAAGAAAATTCTTCTTACTATAGTAAGACTTCAGTAATACCACATAATTCTATAAGTATTAATTCTAGTAAATCTATGAGTTCGATATATGAAATAGAAAAATTAGAAAACGATCTAAGAGAACTTATTGAAAATAAAGAAGATATTTTTAAAGCTATTGAATTCTTTAAAAAAGCTGAAGAAGAGAAAAATATAGTAGATGTCATACAATTTAAAATAAATACTGAAAATCTAACTGGTGATGTATTAGTTAAATCTTTTAAAATATATTCAGATGTATATAATAAATTTCTAGAATTCACTGAAAAAAATAAAAGTTTCAAAAAACAAGACATACTTACACAATTCATATTGGATGGAATCCAAAGATACAGCCGATAAAATTTCTATTAACTTAATTATTCTAATTTTGTAGTATTAAATTAAATTATATCCTAATAGGAGGTAAGTCAACCTATGATGAATAAAATGATACAAAAAATACCACCAGCAGAACTGAAAATAATGAAATTTATTTGGGAAACAGATTACGAAATGTCTTCTAAAAATATAATGTATGCTATGGAAAATAAATACAATTGGAAACAGACAACTACGCTAACACTTCTATCAAGGCTTGTTAAAAGAAAATTTTTATCAACTGAAAAAATTGATAGATACACACATTATAAAATAATAATTGAATATAGAGAATACTTAAACTATGTAACAAAAGATTTTGTAAGAAACATGCATAATAATTCAGCAGAAAGTGTATTTCTTTCATTATATGAAGATAATATTTTAAGTAAAGAAGAATTTGAATATCTTATAGAAATAGCAAATGCCTTTGATAAATAAATTTGGAAATAAGACTATTCGGTTCAAAGTTTAATTTTAATAATATAGACTATACATATGCAACGGTACTAAAAAATATAATAAAAACTTTATAAAGAAAAATGTAAAAAATAGGTGAAATTCCTAAAAATTCTGATAAAATAGAGATATCCAATTCATATTCTACAGATGTGTAATAGAATAACAATATTTTTAGGAGGACATTATGTTAAATAAGCTAAAGAAAACACTAGCAGTAATTTGCTGTTCAATGCTTGTATTTACAAATACAGCTTTTGCAGACACAGAAACACAAGGAGGTGAAAATACATCTGAAAATAAAATAATTAAATTTGAAGTAGATGCATACAAATATATATAAAGATGCTCCACAAGACATAAAAGATAATTATGATGAGAAATGTAGGGCATTAAATATAACACCTGAATCTGATGCAGAAATTCTTGTACCAGTAAATTCAAATTTACTTAAATCAGATGATTATGATATAGGAGTTTATTCTCACTTTAATGGTTCTTATGACGCTGAGAAAGCAACAATTAAAATCTCAGGAGATAGCAATTATACTATAAGCACAAGAGTTACTGTTGGATATGGATACACAACAAGGGGTAATAATGTACATTGTGCTCAACTTATGTTATGTGCTGTTAAATATACAGTACAAGTAGATTCAATATTTGGGGATGATACATATAATGCAGTAAAAAAATTTCAAAGAGCATATTCACTAACTTCTGATGGAATTGTTGGATATAATACATATGATAGATTGGCGAATCTTTTACGCATGTAATTTTACAATTTATATTTAAAGATAAAATAAAATGTTTTTTAAGGGCTTTAAAGCCACTCATAAGAGTGGCTTTTTTTTATTGCATATCTATGCATATAGTCCACTAAAATCTTTAAAATCTATTTCTCTAGAATCCTTATTACTTTTTGATTCATCATAATCTGTCCAACTGTAAGGATCTAACTGATTATTATTTTGATTGAAATTATTTCCCTGGTTATAAGGATTATCATTTTGACTATAACAATTATCTTGATTATTGTTATTCTGATTATAACTATTTCCTTGGTTATAAGAGTTATTATTTTGATTGTAATGATTACCTTGATTATACAGATTATCATTTTGACTATAACGATTATCTTGATTATTGTTATTCTGATTATAACTATTTTCTTGGTTATAAGAATTATTACTTTGACTATAATGATTACCTTGATTATTGTTATTCTGATTATAACCATTTCCTTGATTATAAGAATTACTATTTGGGTTGTATCTAGATACCTTTACTCTATTTAAATCATGATTTGTATACTTATTTACTAGAATATTAATTTCTTTGTTTAAAGGATTCTGAGTTAAAGAACCTGATATAGTTATCTCATTTCCTTTACGTGCTGTTTCAGCCATATAGATAGCTAATTTCCCATGAGCTCTTATAGGAAAGAAATAACGTTCTCTTTCTCCTTTAGAGTTTACTGAATTTAAAGCAATAGTGTTAAAATATGATAATGAGCCAGATTCAGAATTTCTAAAAGTTCCATCACTTACTAAATTACCTTCTATGTTAATATTATTAATCATATTAAAATCCCCTTTTTATATATAATTTGATTTTTTTATTCTATTACAATTTCAAATTGTGTATTAATATTATTTTTAGAGAATGCACTTATTATTTCTCTCTTTATGTAGTTCTCTGAGGTTTCAAAGCCTTTTAAATAATCTATAGCATAGTCATTTTCTTTTTTATTTGTACTAATTGCCACAGAAATTCTTATTATATTTTCATCAAAATCTTCCTTAAATGCTGAGTTATTGATTATATTGGATATGTATACTAGATTTGGATTAGTTTTATTTTTTAAATAGTTAACTATATTTGTTCTTATTTGATCAAGTAAAATGTTATTTCCTTTCTCTTCAATATTATTATTTGCTATATTATTATTAATTGAATTAATCTCTATTTCCTCAATTTCTATTTCTTCAAGATCATTTGGGAAATCACTATTAATCTGTTTATTTCTATTCAATCTACTTATTTTTATTAGTGTCATTTCAACTAAAATAGATACTTGAGATGTCTTTCTCAATTTACTTTCTGCGTCTTGTAATATATCTATTATCTCAAATATGTTTTCAAAATTTATTTGTTTTGCAAAATACTTTACTTTCTTTATATAATTTTCATTCATAGCAATTATATTTGTATCTGCTCCACATTTAATAAGCATTATATTTCTAAAAGTGGTCATTAAGTCATTAATAAATATTTCTATACTTTTTCCAGATTTAATTATAGTGTAAAATTCCTCTACTGCTTCATCACTTTTTTTATTTATTAATTTTTCTGTTATTTTAAGACAAATTTCATTTGATGCTACACCTAGTAACTCAACTATATCTTCATATGATTTTTTATTTGAACTGATTACTTTTTCTAACAAACTTACTGCATCTCTTAATGCTCCATCTGCTAGTTTAGCTATTAGCATTAAGCTTTTTTCTTCTAAATTAACTTTTTCTAACAAGTTGATATGTTTTAATCTAGTTAAAATATCTTCCACAGCTATTCTTCTAAAATCAAATAACTGACATCTTGACCTGATAGTAGCTGGTAATTGATTCACATCTGTTGTTGCCAATATAAAAACCACATATGATGGTGGTTCTTCTAAAGTTTTAAGAAAAGCATCAGCTGCCTGTGCAGATAATCTATGAGCTTCATCTATTATATATACCTTATACTTTAAGTTAGATGGAGCATATCTAATACTATCAATTATTTCTCTAATATTATCTATACCATTGTTAGAAGCTGCATCTAATTCATATATATCAATTGATGTATTATTTTCTATAGATTTACAATTCTCACATTGTAAACAGGGTTCTCCATCAATAGGACTAAGACAGTTAATTGCTTTAGCTAATATTCTTGCACTTGTAGTTTTACCACTTCCCTTAGGTCCTTTAAAAATATAACTATTTGTTATGTTTCTATTTTTCACTTGATTTAAAAGAATAGAAGGTATATGACCTTGTCCAGTTACTTCTTTAAATAATTTTGGTCTATATCTATTTGCTAATAATGACATTTTATTTTTTCCCCCTCAGTATTATTTTTACTATTGATTTCTCAAGATTTATTTTATTTTTATTTAAATCATTTTCTAGTAACTCATTTACCGTAAATTCTAAGTCTAATATACTTCTCTTAGCCTTATCTTCTAAAATTTTAAGTCTAAATTCATGTATATAATTTGCTTTGCCTTTTACTGTTTTTTCTCTTTCATATAATATATTTCTTATATTTTTAGGTGTATTTTGTATTTGTCTCATTAAATTAAAATGATTTAATAAAGTTAAATTAATACCTATTATGTTTGATGTTTTTGAAATGGTTTTGTATAATTCTATTGCTTTGGTTATGTCTTTACTTTCAATAGCATCTATTAAATCAAATGTATTTTTATTGAATGACTCAGATAAATATTCTTCATAATTCTTAAAATTATTATCTAATGAACTTATTTTTTTTATATCATTTAGAACTACATCCATATTGTCTGAATTAATAAATATATTGGGATTTAGATTTAAATTATTATATAACAAAATTTTTTCAACTTCTGATCTCACTATAGTTAAATACTTTTTTATTTCAATTTTGGAGTCTTTAAATATCTTTACTATAGCTTTATCTCCTTTATCAAAAATATCTTTTGTATAATAAATAGATAAAACTATACAAGTTCTTGATATAGATATAGCTTTAGTAATTACATTTAACTCTTTACTAGAATATTTATTTATATCAATAATCAATACTCTAAAAGGATCAAACATAGGCATTATTTTTACTCTAGATATTAAGTCATTAATATCTATTTTTGTTGTAATTTTTTCAATATTAATGTCTTTAAAATTTAAAGCTTTTTCAAGTACTTCAATTTCTTTTTTTACACTGTAATAATTATTTGTAATTAACAACTTACTTTTCATTAACTTTACCCTCCTTTTTATATTGCTAATAAATACAGCTTATTTTTTTTATCAATAAATGATTAATTTTAGTTTTATATAATATGGTTCTTTTTTGAATTTTTTTTGGATAAGTATGAAAAATTTAGAAGAGATTTTTTTTAACACTGTTAAAAGAGAATATATTAATGAAAAATAAATGACTATTTTTTAACAATTTTTATTTTTTTTATATTAAAAATATGCACTTTACTTCGCAAAATTAAAGTTACTCATGAAAAGCAAAAAGTTTTTTCATGGATTATTGTGCATTAAATAATTATAAAATATATCAAATAAAAGCAAAATATAAAAATAATTGCAAAAAATTACATTATAAAATATAATATAATAAAACAAACAAAAAATAAAAAAAGCCTACATGCGACACGTTTGGTAATGAACGCCAATTCATTTATCAAACTGAAAATTAATAAAAACGAATGACAGAGTATTAATTATCATGTGCAAAGTAGACTTCTTATTTACTTATAATATACGATAATAATATCATATATCATAAATACTTGCAATACTTTTGATAGTTATTTTACTTATAAAAAAGATGGAAGTTAGTGTAAATTTGATGTCTCAGCCTTGATTGTTAATATCAAGGCTTTTTTGTATTTTTAAAATACATTAAAGGAGTAAAAAAATGGGAGATTATTTTACAGTAGAAGAAGATTTAAAACAATTACATATCCAAATTCCAAAAGCTTTGTTTTATGAAGATAAATATATTAAACCATCTGATAAGAAACCTCTTTCAGTTCAGGCTAAAATACTGTATGGATTTTTATTAGATAGAACCAAGTTGTCTCTTTCAAATCAATGGTATGATGATAAAAATAGAGTATTTATTAAATGTGATCAGATATCTATGAGTGAATTTCTAGGAGTAAGTGAGAAAACTGCACGTGGTTATAAAAATGAACTTATAAATTTTGAGTTGTTAGAAGAAGATAAGACAGGACAAGGTAAATCTAATCTTTTATATCTTAAAAAAGTTGATGTTAAAATGAATAAACTATCATTGTATATAGATAAATTTAAAGATAATGTTGAAGAAAAACGTATACTTGAAAGAGAAAGAATTTTAAAATATAGAGAAAAAGAAAAAGAAAATAAGTCCATAAACCTTAAAAATACTTTGAACGGTAGTTTTTACCGTTCAGAGAAAAAACTAAAAAAAATCTTGAACGGTAAAAACTACCGTTCAAGAACAGTAAAAACTACCGTACAAGAACGGGAAAATTTACCGTATAGTAATACTGATTCTAGTGATACTGATTTTAAGGTTGTTGTTGATGAAGAAAATAAAATCAATAAAATTGAAAATCTATATGTTAAATTAAAAGTTGATAAAGAAGTAAAACCAGGAATGAAAAAATTGATAGAAAAAAACATTGATAATTTAGATATAGAAATTTGGGAACAAATTTTTATAAATGTTTCTGAAAATGATATTAAGAAAAAATACAGCTACATAAAGAAAATATTAGAAAATTTAAAAGAGAAAAATATTAAAACAATTGAAAAATTTGAAAATGATAATAGATTATATAATGAACAAAAATCTAAGAGAAAATATTCAAAAAATAAATTTGATAATTTTAATGGAAGTTTAAAAAATAAAGATGAAAATTATATTAATGAAAAAATAAAAGCCTCTCAAGATGTAAAGTATGGAGAAAAAGAAGATATTTTAGAAGAGGATGATAATATTAATAAAAAAGTTTATGAAAAGGCAGTAGAAGATAAATGGAATTGTGGAGCACCAATTAAAAAAATTGCAATAGAATATGCAATAAAATATAATTTACCATATCCCAAAGAATAAATTTATATTTTATTAAGTTACTTTACTTGTATTATGTCAAATACAACTTACTTATGTATAGAAAGATTCTTCAAAAGTTTATATTCTATCTCATATAGTAAAATTAGATTAATTAGTGTTCAATTTGAAATGGGGGAATAGACTTTTATGTATTACAAAGAAAAAGGCAAATATACATATTACATAATATTTATAATTGCCTTTCAGATAACGCTCACATTTTTAATGAGTTATTATTTGAAATCTCTTGATAGAGATATGAATATAGATATATCTTTTATATTGTCTATATCTTTAGTATTAAGTGAATGTTTTTTATTTACAATTTTATTTGGGTTAATAAAACGAGAAGAAATTAGTCTTAACACTGAATTTTCAAAAGAATTTAGGATTTTTCGGATATGTTTTAATATTCAAATTTTTGAAATTATGTATTTTTTCGGGGCTGTAAGTAGATTTGTGTAAAAACAAATTTACCTATAGTCTTTTTGGTATACAAAATTGGTAAATTTGGAATAATATTCATATAAAAAATTTTGGAGGTTTTGAAAATGAAAGATATAATT
>NZ_JADGMN010000040.1:0-10161 GCF_020662285.1 Clostridioides sp. ES-S-0108-01
AATCTCTTAATAAAAAATTTAATTATTATATTTGGTTAATTGTCATTTTTAAAATGTTATTTTTTATGTTTACTTATTCAGTTTTTGTTGAGGATAAGGATTTTATTGATAAAATTTATAATTATAACAATCTATTGCCAACTAATAATACTACTTTATTTTCTTTATCACTGATATGGTTATTCGTAGCAATTATTTTGGTAGGTCGTACATTTATGAATTATTTTAAAGAAAAAAATATTTTAATTGATTTATCAGAAGAAATTGATAATATTGAAATAAATTCTATATTTGAAAATTTAAAGATTGAATTAAATGTAAAGCAAAATGTTATTCTAAGATTTTCTTATGATACATCTAGTCCTTGCGTTTTAGGATTATTTAAACCATATGTGCTTTTAACAAATTCTTATAATGTCCATGAAATTTATTGGATTTTAAAACATGAATTAATACATGTCAAAAATAGAGATAACCTTATTAAATTTATAATGGCTTTTCTAAGATGTTTGTATTGGTTTAATCCTTTAGTATATCTGATGAGTAGAAAAATAAGTGAAGATTGTGAATTACATTGTGATGAAATAGTTATGCAAAATAGCTCAAAAAAAGAACAACAGTTGTATGGCTTAACATTAATTAATTCAGCTAGATTCAACAATGAAGTAAAAAATGTATTAATGACAGAATTCTATAAGACAAACTTAGAAAAAAGATTAGATAATATTGTCCATATAAAAACTCGAAAAGGTATTTTAATAGTATTAATCTTATGTTTATTATCTTCAATCACATATTTAGAATTTGAGTCCCTTAGTTCTGATTCATTAGTACATAAAATTCCAAAACAATTACATACCAAGATTGAGAATAATTCAAAACGTGAATTTTTAGTTCAAGTTAATACAGATGATTAATAAAAAAATTCCTATTTGTAGGAATTTAAATATATTAGTTTAACTGTTGATGGAATTGTTGGTAGTGCAACATGGCAAAAATTTGCATCTGCTACAAACCTTGATTAGAATTTTTAAATATAAATAATTCAACAAAAGACATGATAAGTATATATAACTATGTCCAAAAAGCTCCTTTCAAACGCAGAAACTTTTTTCATCCAAAGTACTTGACTAATTTGCCTAGGTAGAGGCTAAAATTGGACATAGTTACCCTACAAAACAGTCGTAGGATAACTTTCCTTTGCCCAGTATATCGGCATTTTATAGGACTAGTACAGTCATAGCATCTATTCTTTTGCAACTTAATGCCCTCTATCGCTTCCCCCAACAGTAAGATGTATAGATGCTCCACAAAGAAGCTCCACCCCTCGCTTTTTTATTTTTGTAGTATCGAGTCACTACTCTCTGCCCTTTTGCATGGTACTAGACACGCATATATGCAGTTGGCTAACCCAAACGTTTTGTTGGCTACCCCTGTGCTCTGTCGAGTCTTTCGGTTTGCACTTGGTCAAACGTCCTCCCACTATAAAACCATTTAAAAAAAGCCTTGTCCAACTATCTTGAACAAAGCTTGTAATTTTATCTTTTAAGTTTATCATCTTGATTTTTATGTACACATCTTTTATAATTTATGTATATCTAAGAAGATAATAGCTATATTTTATATACTCTATGTTCTTCCAAAACATTTGGTATTTTAAATTATAGTTAAAAGATTACTATTTACTTACTATGGTCTAGATAGTTGGTATTAATCCCAATTAATGTCTACCAAACATTAAAGGGAATAGTAGTCTTTTTTATATTCAATTTTTTGATATAAGTTAATTATAATTCTAGTTATTAAAATTTACTAGTATTTTTCCATAATTTTCTCTATTTTTTTGTCTAATAATTTAATCAGACTATCCAATTTGTTTGTTTTGTGAAAAGTAAAAATGATTGCAGTAGCTATGTTTAGAACTTCTAACATCTTAAAATATTTCTTTAATTCCTCTTTAGAATACTTTTTACTATTTTAGGTAACTTTTTTTACAAAACGACAATTCCACATTTGAAAGTCTTGTATATAATTCATTGCAATACTTACAAGGCTATTAACCATGTAGTTAGAAAAGAGCATAAAAGATTTAATTATATGCTATGCTTTAACATATACTAGTAATTTCAACGTCCATATACATATATTATGTATTAACATAAAGCTTATTCGTCAGTTTAATGTCAGTAGCATTAATAACTATATTAAAATTAATAAAATATTTTATTACATTATTTTATTTTTATAGTATTATTAAATTAATACAAGGGGAGGACAAGTTATGATAAAAAAAATACCACATGCAGAATTAAAGGTTATGAAATTTATTTGGGGGGTAAATGACACAGTTACATCTAAACAGGTAATTGAATCAATGGAAAAGAAATATAGTTGGAAACAAACAACTACACTTACACTTTTATCAAGACTTGTAAAAAAACAATTTCTTTCTGCTGAAAAACTTGACAGATATACTCATTATACGATAATAGTAAAAGAAGATGATTATCTAAAGTTTGAAACATTAGACTTTTTAAATGTGCTACATGATAATTCAATTGTAAGTCTTGTTTCTTCAATAAATGAAAAAAAGGTTGAAGATAAAGAACTAGACTTAATTTATGATTGTTTCAATAATTACTTTGATAACTTGAAAGGGAAATAAAAAATGATTCAAATATTTAAAAGTCTTTTAAATACAACAATAGTATCAAGTACTATAATTTGTATTTTTCTCTTACTAAAAATTAGTATATTTAGAATTTTTAATAAGAGATTTAATTATTATATTTGGTTAATTGTGATTTTTAAAATGCTATTTTTTACATTTTCCTATTCAATTTTTATCAATGATCAAACTATTATTAATAAACTTAATACATATGGCAATACACGAACAGTTGATAATACTATATTATTTTTATTATCAATTGTATGGTTATTCGTAGCATTATCTTTGTTAGTTAATATCTTTGTAAAATATAACAAGGAAAAAAATCTCTTAATTGATTTATCTGAAGAAGTCGATATCATTGAAATAAATTCTATATTTGAAAATTTAAAGATTGAATTAAATGTAAAGCAAAATGTTACTCTAAGATTTTCTTATGATATATCTAGTCCTTGTGTTTTAGGATTATTTAAACCATATGTGCTTTTAACAAATTCTTATAATGTCCATGAAATTTATTGGATTTTAAAACATGAATTAATACATGTCAAAAATAGAGATAACCTTATTAAATTTATAATGGCTTTTCTAAGATGTTTGTATTGGTTTAATCCTTTAGTATATCTGATGAGTAGAAAAATAAGTGAAGATTGTGAATTACATTGTGATGAAATAGTTATGCAAAATAGCTCAAAAAAAGAACAACAGTTGTATGGCTTAACATTAATTAATTCAGCTAGATTCAACAATGAAGTAAAAAATGTATTAATGACAGAATTCTATAAGACAAACTTAGAAAAAAGATTAGATAATATTGTCCATATAAAAACTCGAAAAGGTATTTTAATAGTATTAATCTTATGTTTATTATCTTCAATCACATATTTAAAATTTGAGTCCCTTAGTTCTGATTCATTAGTACATCAAATTCCAAAACAATTACATACCAAGATTGAGAATAATTCAAAACGTGAATTTTTAGTTCAAGTTAATACAGATGATTAATAAAAAATTCCTACAAATACAAATAGGAATTTAAATATATTAAAATACCAAGGAGGATATCATGTTTAAAAAAACAAAAAAAATATTATCTATTGCACTATGCTTAGTTACATTAAGTAGTACAACTATATTTGCAGATTCATTTGTAGGTAATAAACCAATTAATAAATCTACAAAAGATTCCAGTTTTTTATTCAGTATTGACGGTTACACATTCAAGTATGAAAATGCACCACAAGAATTAAAAGATAACTATGATAAAAATTGTAAGGAACTAGGCATAACACCTAAAGCAGATTCAGAAATTTTTGTTCCTAAGGATGAAATGAACAAGTATCAACAAACTTACAACATAGATGATTCTATATCTACATATGGCACTTTTAATATTTATTACAAAGATACATACTTTGAAGTTACTGGAAGTCGAAACTACAAAGTATATACAACTACTTACGTAGGTTATGGATATGTAACAAGAGGTAACCCAGTTCATTTAGTACAATTACTATTAAAAGGAACTGGTTATTCTGTAGGAATAGATAGCATATTTGGTAGTGATACA
This sequence comes from Clostridioides sp. ES-S-0108-01, assembly GCF_020662285.1. Taxonomy (NCBI): domain Bacteria; kingdom Bacillati; phylum Bacillota; class Clostridia; order Peptostreptococcales; family Peptostreptococcaceae; genus Clostridioides; species Clostridioides sp. ES-S-0108-01. Next base: position 4,242 of record NZ_JADGMN010000040.1, read on the forward strand.
TATAACAAAGTTAAAATGTTCCAAAGTAGTAATGGTCTAACTTCTGATGGTATAGTTGGATTAGGTACATGGCAAACATTTAGATCAGTCTTAAGACTTTAATAATAAGGTTTAATAAGATTACAATTAAAAATTCACATATTAAAAAGCTTATTGTTTAAACACAGTAAGCTTTTTTTATATTAACAGTAATTACGGCTACTAAGTACTTTAAATACATATATTTACAATTCATAATATGTATTTAAGCCTCTGTGCGACTTTCTAAGTACTTCTAGCTTTCTTTTTGAACTTCATTAATTCATTTTTAAAAGCTTTTATTTTTCCGTTTTATAAAATTATCCTTAAAAAAAGAGCATAAGGAGTTTTTGTCCCCATATTACATAAATTTCATGAATATGGAGAACTAAGCAAAGCCTAGTAAAACTCTTTAGTTAAAATCAAAATACTATCTATATTTATAGGTCATTTTTGGGGGGGCATAAAATCACTAAAAAATACACATTTAGACCACTATCAGACCACAAAAAACACATATTTTTTAATATAAAATTTCCTCTATCTTTTAACAATATATAATCACTAGCAAAACTCACCAAAACGATTGTTACGCCAGTTTAGTATCTAGAAATATGCCAAGTCAGAGGGGACTTGTCCTATTTAGAATTTTGTTCATGTTTTTTTATTTTTTAAACTATCTATTGACATTCACCTACAAATTCAATACCTTGGTGCTTAGAGTTTTAGGCTTGGACATAGTTATACCTAAATATCACAAAACCTATAAATAGTAATGTCCAACAAACTATGGTCGAATATAAAATAGCTGGTGCATATGATAAGATACCTACTAAACACGCTTTAGAGGGAAACAAGTTAGTAGCTATGACATGGGATAAAACTGAACAACTTCTAAAAGAGGATTTAAGTGAATACATAATAGTTATTGATGAAATACATCAGACCTACACGGATGCGTTCAGAAGTAAAGCAATAAAGAGCTTAAATAATAAACTAACAAGTGTAAAGGTAGATTAGACATAACGGCAACACCTTCAAAATTAGAGTTTGAAATATATAATCATGTAATCGAATATAAGCAAAAAGTACAAACAGAATACAACGTTAAGTTATACAATAAAATCAATGTTGGAAAAGTAATAGAGATACTAAATAATTCTAACAATGCAATGCTTTTAAAAGATAGTATATCCACACTTAACTATATATCAAAGAAAATTAACAAAAAAACAGGAACAATTAATTCCAAGACACAAACAGAAGTTAAAATAATTGATTATGATGGATATACCTATACTTTGAAAGAGATACAAGAAAATTATTTACCAGAGCTAAAGGAAAAGAAACAGAAAAGTAAAGGTAGACCCAAAAAGGTTATTAGTTTATTTAATGAATATAGCTTATATCATGCAAGACTTAATGACTTAATAAAAATATGCGAACTTAGAAGTTATGATATGGAAGGGTGTAGAGAGGTAACTTTATTTTTATATAGATATTTTACTTGTTGCTTCATGGAAGATGAGGTACAAGCTTTAGAATGTACCTTAGAGCTAAATAAACAGTTTGTAAAGCCGTTGAGGGAGAATGAAGTAAACCCACATACAAAGAGTGCAGAAACGGCGTACAAGGGCAAAAAATATAAATTTAAGAATAGTACATTAATAGATTTATTGAGAATAACAGAGGAAGAACAAAAACATCTTAAATCAATAATTGGTAAAAAAGAAAAGTACATAAGGAATAATATAAGAAGGCAAGAAAATAGAAGAAATGAGAATGGATTAACAAGTAGAGAGCAAGAGAAGCAAGATAAAATAAAACTAGTTAAAGAATTTTATGAAAAAAGCTACAAACAAGTTGAAATATCAGAAAAATTACAACTGACAAAAGGTAGAGTATCACAGATAATAAGAGAGTTGAAATTGAAAAAACAAAAAGTTTAATGAAATGGGTCTTTGTATTAAGGGGGACGTAGTTCTGTTCTTTTTTTAAGGTACAAGTTTATGGTGTTGTATAGATAAAATTCAAAATATTCTTAGTAAGAGAGAGGTAGTAAGACCATGAAAGAGTGGAAACAGAATTGTAAATTTATTGAGAGTATCAGCAAAATAAATACAATAAAAGGACTTATAATTTATAAGTCCTTTTATTGTATTTATTTTTTATTAATTTGATTCTTTCAGTTTGGTTAAGTTATAAATTCCTATGGAAAATAACACACCACCTATTATTAAAAACATATAGGAATAGTTTTTAAATATTTGATTTTCAATTATCTCTTTGAAACCTTTATCAGCTAAGTATGTTGCTTTTAGTGATAATGCTAAGTCATTATTAAGAAATAATATTATAAAGCCTAATACTGCTAATATTAAACTAACCTTTAAGTAAATGTTTTTATTTTCCATTTTAATCAACTCTTTCTATTATTTATTATTTGTATGCAAGATATTCTAAGCCATCACAAACCTCTCCTACTTTAAGAGGACTTTTTGCTACTATTTTTTGAGTTATAGAAGTTCCTGCAAGTATTCCATTTACTGTACCTCTTACTTCTTTATAATATGGTTTAAATGCTACATATCCTATTTTACCTGCAGGTACTTTGTGTGTAGTTGTGACACTTCTTGTTAAAGATTTGCTCCATGTAAATCCTGCATTTGCTCTTACTGCTGCCTTTATTGCTTCTGTAGTTCCACCCACAGTAAAACTTTCAGTTACAGTTGTTGAATTTCCTATAGATATAGTAGCACCTTGTTTTCCACCTGATACATCTTGTGATATTTTGCGTGCGGAACCAGTAATTTTTTTAACACTTGATGCTCCAAAAATAAACTTAGGAGATTTTATGATAGTTTCCTCATTTAAATTAAATTTTTCTAGTGCTTCATTAATATTTAATTTAATCAATTTTCCATCTATAGTTTCATATACTTCGGAAACTTTTTCATTAGTAGTTTTATTTAATAATATTTCTTTTCCTGTTTCAGTATCGAATGATTTAATCCACTCTTCTTGTTGTTTAGATTCATTATTATATGTATATTCTGTACCTAACCCTGTTGATTCCATTGCATATGATGTTGCTGTTACTGCTGGCATTGCTAGCATTGCCATTGTCATTGTGGTTGCTAACATTCTGTTTATTCTTTTTGATTTCATATAAAACACCATCCTTTATGTTTGTATTATATATATAACAAATGAAGTTTTTATTTTTAGACATTTATTAGGTATTTATATATAATTTTTTTAAGAATAATTTTTTTAAGGGAGAATAATTTATGTTAATATATTTAGCTATTATAGATTCAGAAGAAGAAAGAATTAAATTTGAAGAAATATATATTAAATACAAGAGGTTAATGTTTTATGTAGCCAATCAAATTTTAAAAGATGATGTTTTAGCGGAGGATGCTGTTCATAGTTCATTTTTAAAAATAATTGATAATCTTGATAAAGTAAGTGATGTGAATAGTCCAAAAACTAAAGGTTTTGTTGTTATTATAGTAAAAAGGATTTCAATAAATATATATAATAAAAGAAAAAAAGAGGAAATAAATAATATTAATGATGAGAGCTATAAATTTAACTTTTTAGATTTATCGATTGAAAAGTTAGGTGAGTATAGTTATTTAGGAGAAGCTTTAAAAAAACTATCAGAGACAGACTTACAGGTGATTCTCTTAAAATATAGTCATGGTTTTTCTATCAAAGAAATTTCTAAAATATTGAATATAAAAGAGGTTAATTTGTATAAGAGAAATAAAAGAGCATTAGAAAAATTAAAAAAAATTTTAAGCGAGATGGAGGCATTATCAAATGAATAAAGATAAATTAGATATAGAAAAATTATTATACGAACAGCTTCCAAATATAGAAGAAAAAATGCTGTATGAATTACCTTGTGATGAAGATATTGACTATGAATTTTCTATAGAATTTGAGAATAAAATGGATAAAATTATAAAAGAAAATGAGAAAAAAGTAAAAAAGAATTCCTATAAAAACTTAAAAAGAATTGCTATTGTTTTTATAATAATTTTATCAAGTATAGTCACTATAACTACTATAAAAACAGAAGCTTTTCCAGAAAATTTAATGAGAATAATGAAGAAGGTATATAAAGAATTTACAGACTATAATTTTATAAACCCTCATAAATCAAATGTATCATTTAAATATATAGAGCCTAAATACATTTCTACTGGATATAAAGAAGTTGAGAGAATTGAGGAGGAAAATTATCTATCAATATCATATAAAGATAAATTAGATAACTATATAATTTATCAAATGATGTTATATTCTAGGGATGTTATAGTCTTGGATACAGAGGATGCTTTTGTTGAGAATATAACATTTAATAATCAGTATGCACAGTATGTTGAAAAAGGAAATACTCAACAATTATTGTGGCATGACAAAAATAATATTTATATGTTATCTAAAGAGCTACCTACAAAAAAAATAACTAGGAAAGATAAAAAAGAATTTATTAAAATTGCAAAAAATATTAAGTAAGTTTTTGTCTAAAATAGTACTAGTTAGTTGTTATATTGATATATAAGATTTTATAAGGAGGTACTTAATGAGAGTAAAAAATATAATCTCAATATTTGTATGTGTATTGATAATGATAATGTCAGTAAATGTTGTTAGTTTTGCTGAACAGCTTAATTCATCTGATGTTATTTTTATGGAAGATGGTAAAGAAGAAATAAGTCCTTTTTCAGTTTATATATTAAATGGTAGATGTAATTTATCATTTTCTAATGGAAAAGCAAATGTAAATGCTTCTGTTGTTGGAAAATCTGGAGTAACTAAAACATCTATTGTAACTAAGTTACAAGAATTAAAAGGTGGAAGTTGGGTAAATTTAAAAACATCTACGAAGAAAACAGGAGGAAAAACTTGTTCTGTTTTAAACTCATATTCTGTGACAAAAGGATACACTTATAGAGCTGTTGCAATAATTACTGCTGAAAATGAGTCAAAAACATTAATAAGTACATCTCAAAAATATTAATAAAAGAAGAATACACTTACAAGAGTTAAAAAACATTTTGAAAACTACTACAGAAGTATCTAAATCAATCAAAATTAGAAAATAGATATTAGATAAATATAAGCTTTGATAGTTTGATTACTATTGAAGCTTTTTATTATATCTAAATTAGCATATTTTACCAGTGAGGAAAAAATAGGAAAATGTAGAAAAAACACAAAGTGTTTGCTATTATCTAAGTATAAACCCTATAATTAGTAGAACTTATGTGATGATTATACAATCATCCCCTAGCCTCTTAGTTGAGGTTTTTAAATGGTATATCAGTAAGAATTATATTGTATAAAAATATAAAACTTATTGATGTACCATTTTTTTGTTTTAAATATCTGGCAGCTTGAAAAAAATATTTAGTTATACAAATAAAAGTTATAAAAAGAAACCTCGGAATCTATCATATGCAAATAGCAAGATAAGGAGGTGTTTTTTATAAAAAGAACTAAAGCTAAAAAAATGGCTAGAGCAAAGAAAAAAGCTAAGATTAAAAAAATAGCCAAAATAGTAAAAACAATTTTAGAAATAGTTTTAATATGTATAAAGATATACTTATTGTTTAAAAAATAGGTTGCATGTTCGTGTTCGGAAAAACCAACGTTTGACCGTACGCTTAATATTTATGCTATTTTTACATCTAATCATTGGAAATCAACAATAAAATATGTTCGGTATTGTAAAAGCAGAAAATATAGTTTGACCGAACAAAAAATATATTATATAATTATTATAACAAGATAAACGGGGGATATGATTATGATAATTGGATATGAGAGAGTAAGTACAAGAAAACAGGATAATAGTAGGCAAGAAAGAGTTTTGGAAAATGAGGGA
>NZ_JADGMN010000041.1:0-9542 GCF_020662285.1 Clostridioides sp. ES-S-0108-01
AATAAATGTGTATAAAATACCATTATTAGTATTTCCTGATAATAAAAAAATATTACTAGAATTGAAAGTTTCCAGTAATATTTAGTAGCAAAAATATATATTTACACAAATCTATATACATTCTCATTTTTTCCTTTTTATAAATTATGATTTAGAATTTTGGTCTTTAAAAATTGGATTTTTTATAGAATTTCTGTTTTTTCTTTTAGCATATTTTATTATTATATCATATAATTTTCTTAAAAAAGATGCTAGAAATGTTGTAAATAATTATTTATTGAGACTTGAAGAGTGCTTTCCTATTATTTTAGGCATTATGATTATATTAGAATTAAAATTAAGAGGTCTTTATCCTGGTAATTTTATTACTTATTTATACCTCTTATTGATTTTCATTTCAAGTATTGTAACATTTAAGAGCTTAAAAAAGAGATCTCTTAATAGAACAAATACAGGTTTTGAAGCTATTTTATCTATTTTAATTTTTTTAATGATAATTATTGTATTTTTTATATTGATTCTTTTTCTAATTATACTGTTACAAATAAAATCTAATTCATTACAAGATGATACTAAACTTTTTTGTTATGCTTTTACTCTAATTATAGCAATATATATATATATATTACTATATGCATTTTCTGATTTATTTAAGTTTAAATTTTTTGAACTAACAAAACTCTTAATCTACTTAATACTTTTTTTATCTTATATTCTTATGAAATTGGAGTTTTTTCATACAGATATTTTAAATAAAGCTTTTAAAATTATATCAGAAGATTCTTTTACTGAAGCACTTGTTACTTTCGTAGTTTTTGATTCTTTATTTCAAAATGGGCTTTGTTTCTTTGAAGATTTAAAAAGTAAATATTATATTAAAAAAGCAAAAAAAAGTGCTAAATTAACATTTAAAAAACTTAAATAAAAAGAAATATCTAAAAAGATATTCCTTTTTATTTAGAACATGTAAAATCAACAAAATTATTTTAGTCTACTTATTAGATATTCTTCGCTTTCAATGCTTAAAGCTTTTAGATATATACAATAAGAGTTTTCATTTGTGAAAATTTCGATAATATTATCTTGTTTATTAACACTTATTATATCTTCAAATTTTATATGGTTTTTAGTATTTTTACCTCTGAAAATGTATTTATTATCAATCAAAATATCATCATCTGTAATTGAAATATAAAGTTTATTTTTATACTCTATTAAAAACTTATATATTTGTTTAAAATAACCCCTATCATAATAATTTATTAACATTGAAAACCACTCCTACAATTTATATTGGCATATGTTAGTAAAAATACTTTACCATGCTTGCATTGAAGATGTAATATTAGCGGACTAAATTAATATAATTGTCCATTCAAAACGTGTTATTTATATTCACATAATTACAATGGAAATACCTATAAGGATTATTCCACTAATACATAATAAAAGTGTCTCCATTAGATTTTTATTAAGCTTATAAGAATTATAAGCAAGTAAAACTTGTTCAACTCCAAATAATATTAAACAAAACTTTAATAAATTAAAATTTTTAATAATATTAATACAAGAAAGTATTGATATTAAAACTATTAAGATAGAAATTAATAAAGTTAATATTTTAATTTGCTTACTATAGAACATATTATTTTCCTCCTCATTTTAAATGCATACTATAATTATAAACAAATAGAATTTATTCAAGTAAAATATTTTTCACTATTTTAAATATGATAAATCAAAAGAGAAAAAAGCATCTGTACTTACAGATACTTTTTTTCTAATTTCTTTTAAAGCTCCTAAATATGTTTTTTCGTTTTTGTTTATCTGGGATAATAAATTCATAATTTTTTCATTAGTTAAAATTTGAGTACTAGAAATATTTGTGTCTCTCATCAACGCTATATAACCTGTAATAATAGCTGTTGCTTCTGATGTTCCCTTTCCATAGAAAACATTATTATTATTATCTACCACCTTTATTTTTTCCCCAGGTGCGTTTATTAATGTCTTTTGAGGTGCATTTGTCAATGTTGAAATATCTCTTCTATCATCTATGCTACCAACAGAAATAACATTATTTAAAGATGCTGGAAATAGCAAAAATCCTTGTTTATAATCACCTGCTGAACTTACAACTGTTATATTTTTAAGATTAGCTTTATCTATTTTTTGTTTTATATTAATATCTGTTTTTGTGGATCCTAAACTTAAACTAATAATATCTACTTTTTCATTTAATGCATAGTCTATAGCATCTTCTATCACATTAGGATTAATACTTTCATCATCATTCATTACTTTAATTGATATTATTCTAGAATCTGGAGATATTCCTTCAATCATTTGATTATTTTTATTATAACCTTTTATAATTGAATACATCATCGTTCCATGACCATTTGTATCATAATCATTATTGCTATTAGTTAAATTTATATTTTTATAAACCTTTTGAAATTTTGAAATACCAGAATCTATCAATGCTATTTTTTGACTTTTCCCACTAGATATCTCATGCATATCACTATAATTCATATAATTAACATACCAACAGTCAGATCTTATATTGTTAAAAACTATAAATATAGATAAAATTATTAAACAAGATATGAATATTATTGTTCTAAGATTTTTTTTTTATAATTTAAGTTTTGTTTTTCGCTCATTAATTTCACCTAATTTTTACTGATTTTTTACTGCATAAGTTAACCACCAGTTTATATCCGCAGTTATTCCTCTATTATTTCGTGAATTTACATAAGATACTTTATTTGCAAGACCTCCCATATATGCAGCTGATAAACCAGATACAAATCCTATTGGTGCTCCCATCCCGCCTAAAAGAATACTTACTGCTCCTGTTGCTACAAATCCTTGTGAAGACTTATTCAAATCATAAACCCATCTATTTGCTGCTGCAGTACTTTTATTTTGTCTTACTCCCCATGAAAATTTTTGAGTATATGTAGAACCTCCTTGTACATAAAATGAGTTGTCTGTATTGTTTATAATATCTTCTTCAGGTGTAATTTTAAGAGTTTTATTTTTTACTCCTTCATTTATATCATCTATATTTTCTTTAACTAAACTATATATTACATCACTATTAAAATTATTTATGAATTTTGAATCAATTCCTTGCTCTATCATTTGTTCTTTAATATCTTCTACATTAATTTCTTTCAAATCATTTTTCAAGTCAGAAGAAACTTCAATACCCTCTTTGGTATAAGATACATTTGATTCTATAACATTTATTATTTGGTTATTTACATTTGTGTCTTTTTTTTCTAATGCATTGATTGAAATTACTGGAATAATCAATGCAATTGATAGTCCTAATGCAATTACTTTTTTAACACATTTCATAATAATATTCCTCCTAAATTTTAATTAAATTAATAATTTGTTACATTACTTGTTATATTCCTACTTTCATTTCCAGCTTTTATTGTTGTTAGTATTCTATAAGAATATCCCTTTGATACTTTATATTCTCTAGATAAAGTACTTGAAGTTTTTCCTGAGCTTGACCATGTTGATATAGTTACCCAGTTACCAGATTTTTTTTGCTGTAGTCTTGCTGTAATTGATGTTGAACTCCCAATTTTACCATCAACATAACAAGATATATGAGCCTTTCCAGAACGAATACTCAAATTACTACCAGCACCTTTAATGTAAATCATAAATAAATCATTATCATTTGTTTTATTATAATCATTAGTATTTAATGAAGTATCTTCAAAAGCTTGAACATTTAAAGGTAATAGGCAAGTTAATGTACATAATCCTGCTACAACCACTTTTTTAGAATACACAAATATCACCTCCTTTTTTCCTTTATATACTCATATAACGAAAAAAAAAGGTGATTTGTGACACTTTTTGAAAAAAATTATTTTATATTTTTAGCAATATCTATAAGATCATCTTCGTACTTATTTAAATCATTTTTATTATCATAATCAAAATATATTGTATATACATTTTCTTCATCATTCCAAAAAATTGTAATACTATTGTCTTTAATAATATATTTAGCTTTATAATCATTTACCATAACATCTGTGACTTTTGCATCCTCTGTATCTAATATTACTGTATTTGAATCAATTTGATTTGAACGATATCTTATTTCAGAGCCATTCTTGTTTTCATAGCGAATAAAGATACCTTGTAATGTGTTTTCTTTTTCAACCTCTTTAAAACCCTTTGGTATATATTTAGGTTCTTTTAATATAAAATCAAGTTCCTTATCAGTTTGAATATCTTTAGAAAAAATAAATTCTGTCAAATCTTCATAAATTTCTATTACAATTTTGATAAATTGATTTCTAAGGGCATCAACACTCATAGTTATTGTGAATAATCCAGTTACAACTATTAAAAATACAACTACAACTCGTTTTAAATAGATAACAGTATATTTGATGAAAGGATTTCTTTTTTCTTGACGAATTAGTTTTTTCATCTTCCTTTCAAATCTTTTAGAAAAAACATGATTTAATTCTTCATCTGGTGGTAACTGATCTAGAATAATTTTTTCAGCATTTGAGGCATGTCTATAAAGCATTTCATCTGTGATATTAATTTTACTCAACGCTTTGCACCTCCAATTCAATTAAGATTTCTTTCAGTTTCTTTTTTCCTCTTTGTATTCTTTTACGTACGTTATCCTGTGATATATTTAGTAATTTTGATATTTCAGCATCAGAATAATCATGACTAAATTTTAATAGAATAACTTGGCGATAATTTGGTGGGAGATTTGCTATGGCTGTATCAATTTCATCATAATCTTCATTATTATTTTCAATTAGTGATTTTGATATTTCAGTATTATAGAAATCATCTTCTATTGATACTATATTTTGTTTTTTTCTCTTTCTATATAAATCTATTGCTGTTCTCTCAACTATTATAACGATAAAAGCTTTTGTTTTGGGATAATTAACTTGATTAATTTTTGATAGGTTTTTTATTATTTTTATAAAAGAATTATGTACAACATCTTCTGCTAGATGCTCATCTTTTAATATGTTATTAGCAGTATAAAACATTATTTGTTTATATTGTATGTAGATTTCTTCAAACTTTAATTTGTCATCTTCTGAATCAATTAATGATAAATATATTAGCATAGAATCTGTCTCCTTTAAATTTTAACTCTACAATGGTACACCATTACATTATAACATTAAAAGGGAGAGGTATTATAATACCTCTCCCTTTTAATGTTATATTCTATGAATATTTATACTATTGGAGAATTCTTCTAAATTAAAGTGATCTAACACTCCTATTAGTATTATATTATCAAAGTATTTATTTAACTTATCAATGTTTTTAAAAATAAATGTTAAATTGTCATGGTCAAGTAATTCTAAATTATCTAGAGCAAGTAATTTAAAGTATGAATCATTGCTTTGATATATAGCAACCATCAGAGCAATTAAAAATATCAAGCTTTCACCAGTTGATAGAGCTTCAAAAGATATTTCTTTAGAATTTATTATAAATCCGAAATCAACTTTATTTTTTTCATTTTTGATAAAAACAGTTTTATTATTAATTCCAATTTCTAATAAAAGCTGGTCTATCAAATGTATAAAAGGTTTTATACCATTATTGATTAAATTGGATTTTTCTTGTTTTAAAAGCTTTTCTAATGATTTGTAATGTTCTAATTTTATTTCTTTATCTTCTCTAATAGATTCATTTTTTTCTAACAATATCATATTTTGTTTTATATCTAATTGTTGTTTCCATTTATCTTTTAAATCAATTAAATCTTTTTCAGATAAAGATAACATTTTTTCAAGTAAATCTATATTACCAGAGTTATTAAATAATTTAAGTGCATACTCATATGCTTCCAACTCAGCTGTTAGATTATCTATATTCAGAATTTCTTTGTCAATATTATTAATTCTTTCTTTTATATTTGATAATTTAATGTTATTTTCTTTTATCTTATTTTCTTGTTCACTAATTGTTTCTAAAAGACTATTTTTAGTTTTACCAATTTCATGATAATCTTTTCTAGCTAAATTATACTTATTTAATATATCATTATAAATATTGGAGAAGGATTTTAATTCATCGTTTAAGGCATTTATTGATGAATTAAAGCCTTCCATGTTGTTACAGTATATATTTTTCATCAATAATACATTTTTTCAATTTATTTCTCTCATTTATTGTTTTTATTAAATCATTATTAGTTTTAATTTTATTTTCTATATTAGTTTTTTTATTTTTAATTTCAATACCAGTAAGCTCTAAAGATTTTAAAGTATTATTTAACTCTGTTAGCTTTGTATTAATTTCATTATCAAATTTAAAATCTTGTAGTTTAAAAATATTTTTTTGCAATTTTTCCTTTTCACTATATAGGTCTTTCTTTTTATCTTTATTTACTTCAATTTTATTTTTGAGATTATTATATTTGTTTAATATCTCAGATTTTTTTAGAGTTTCTTTTTTTATATTATCTATATCATTTCTTAATTTATAAATTTCTGACTGCTTTTTTTCAATTTCATTATCTATGTTATTGTTTATATCAATTTTTGTATCACATTTTAATGATGTTAACTGAAAGATAATTGCTTTAATTTCTTTTATATCATTAGATATAATCTTTTTATTATTTGAAACATAATCTAATAATTTATTAAGATTTTCTTCAAATGAATATTTATCTTGATATGCATACATCAACTCATTTAATATGTTTTCTGGGATAATACTATCTAATTTTGAACTTAGATAATGTTTATCATACTTACCAGTCGATATTAAAGAATAAATTAGTTTAGATTTATCATTTGAGTTTAAAGAAAGAAAATTATTAATATCAAAAAAAGTTGTATTTATTCCAAGTTTATCTATTATATCTTTGTTTTTACCACTGAGTTTACTCTCCTTAGATTCTGAAAAATACAGCTCTTCACTACCACTTGATTTTTTTGAATTCAACGATCTTTGTATAATTCCATTGTCTGTATATAATTTTACGGAAAATCCATTTTGATATTTTGATATTTTCATCATATCAGATGTTTTTTTATCGCAACCAGGTATATATCCTAATATTGCAAATATAAGACTTTCTAAGATAGATGATTTTCCTACTCCATTTTTACCTGTTATGACTATTGGCTTTGATAAATCTATTGTTTTATCATCATAACATTTTACATTTGTTAAGTTTAGTTTTTGAAACATTTTAATACCCCCTATTTTGTTAAGCTGATAAATACAGCTAATTTTTATTTGCTAAAATACATAGCTTAAATTTTTTATTACATATAATATGGGATTATTTTTGAAAGTTTTTGAAAATTTTTTATTTTTAAATGTTGTAAATTACTAGAAAAAAATTTAAAGGATTTTGAAGAATAGAGAATGAAATATTTATTATTTAGCTTTCTATTCTTTTTTGTTATCATAAATACATAGTTATTTCAATTTTAAAGATTTTACTTTATGTTTTGACATATTTACTTATGAAACATTATAAAATCGTTATATAAGGCTTATATTGCATTTAAAGCATATACTAACATGTTATTTTTAAAATGATTTGTCTATATTCAAAACAATTAAAATGACTCATTGTTTTTTTGATTTATTTATATAAATTTGCGTTTTTGAAATGCGACACTTTGATAAGAATAGACTAGTATATCTTTACTAATCTTTACTAGTCTTTATTAGTATTTATATATATAGTATTTATTAGTATTTAAAGTATTTAGAAAAGCTGGATACCTTATAACGACTATCACACATAGTCTAAAGTACGACACTTTAATAATGAAAGTACGACGCTTTGATAATGAAAGTACGACACTTTGATAATAGAAGTACGGCACTTTGATAATGAAAGTACGACACTTTGATAATAGAAGTACGGCACTTTGATAATGAAAGTACGACACTTTGATAATGAAAGTACGACACTTTGATAATGAAAGTACGACAAAGAATAAAGTTGACGCTTAGCAATTAATTTTGATATTATAATATTTAATAAATAAACTAAATTTTTGGCTAATTTGTAAATACTATTTAGGAGAAAAATAATGAATCAAGTAAAAAATCAGAAAGACAATATCTTGATGAAATCTAATAAATTTATTATGGCAAGATATGATTTGAAAACAATAGAAAATAGACTTTTTGTAAGATTGTTATATGAGTTTCAGAAAAATAAAAAGTTAGAAATAGCAATAACTATTGATGAAATTAGAGAACTTATGAAAAACCCTAATTATACAACACCAGAAGCAATAGGTAAAATATTTACTAAATTAAGAACAGGGACAATATATATTAAAGAAGATGGCAGTTGGGGAGAGTGTAGTTTTATATATCATTGGATTTATAATGAAAAAGATAAAATATATACTGTTAAAACTTCCTATGAATTACTAGACTTAATAGAAAATTATATTCAGGTAGGATATACTCCAATAAATTTACAAATATTTTTTAGTTTGCGAAATTCATATGCACAAAGATTTTATGATCTATTAAGATTATGGACAAGAACAAAAAATAAGATTACATATACTTTGGATGTTTTAAAAGAATTATTATTGCTGGAGGATAAATATTCTAAATATAATGATTTTAAAAGGCGTGTTATTGTTCCTGCTATAAATGAACTTAATACTACAGAATATTTTGATATAGATTTCAAAGAAATCAAGAAAAATAGAAAAGTAGCAGCTATTGAATTTTCTGTTAAAGACTTAGATAAGAGAAAATACTTTAATAAAAATATTGTAGAAAATATAATTTCTACAGATCAAGAAGAAAATAAAGAAATTGAGAGTACAATAGAATTCTATATACCTGATGAAACTATATTTACTAAAGGTACAATAAGACTTTTTAAAATTGATTTCAAAGAGTTTGATTTTAAAGAGGATATTTATGTACAAGCTTTCGAAAAGGCTCTAGCCATATCGCTTGAAAGAGACAATACGGACATTATAAGTACAAAGAATTATGATTTCTTCAAAGCAACTCTTTCAAATAAAATAAGTGAAAGCATAATTGAGCAAAAAGATAATTCGAAATTTAAAGAAGAACTAGATTTGTACTGGGATAATGAAAATCTTGATGAAGTTGAAAGAGAGATTGATTATAATAAAGCTCCTGTAAAACTTGAGACTGTTAGAAGAAATTTATTTGACCAAGGATTAGTAAATGAAGAAGGTTATTATTATAAATAGAATTGGAAAAAATAAATATATATTAGATTTATAGATATATTGATAAAACAACATTTTTTTATAATGGCCAATACATAATTTATTTAGAAAAAGACTAATAAGACTATGATTGGGGCTGTAAGTAGATTTGTGTAAAAACAAATTTACCTATAGTCTTTTTAGTATACAAAATTGGTAAATTTGGAATAATATTCATATAAAAAATTTTGGAGGTTTTGAAAATGAAAGATATAATTGTTCCAGATGTTGATTATCAAACAGAAGTTAAAAAATGCAAGACAATGGAAG
>NZ_JADGMN010000042.1:0-9512 GCF_020662285.1 Clostridioides sp. ES-S-0108-01
GCATAGAGATTATGTGGTTACAATAGCAGAGAGGATACACCTGTTCCCATTCCGAACACAGAAGTTAAGCTCTCTAGCGCTGATGGTACTTGGTGGGAAACTGCCTGGGAGAGTAGGACGTAGCCACTTAATCTTTTTTTATTTGTTATAAAAGTTAAGATTAAATAGAATATAAAGTCAATATTGATTTATAATAAGATAAAATATAGAATTATATAGTATAGGTAAAGTTTTTGATTTAGAAAGAAGGTGTAATATGAACTCTCATGAAAGAAGAAGTAAATTAATAGATATTTTGAAAGAATCTAAGTGTCCTGTAAAAGGTGGAATGTTAGCTGAGATATTAAATGTAAGTAGACAAGTAATAGTACAAGATATAGCACTTATAAGAGCTAGAGGATTTGAAATAATAGCTACACCTCAAGGATATATAATATATAATCAACCATATTTTACAAAACAAGTAAAATGTAAAAACCATAAAAATTCTAAAGAAATTTATGATGAGTTAAAGATTATTGTAGATTTAGGTGGTATTATAAAAGATGTCATTGTAAATCATCCAACATATGGTCAGATAACTGCAGAACTTAATATTTATTCTAAAATGGATATAGATAATTTTATGAAGAAGGTTGAGACAAATGAATTTAAACAGTTATCAGTTCTGACAGAATGTAGCCATATTCATACAATTGAGGCGCTAAAAGAAGAAACTATACAGGCTATAATAAAAAAGTTAGAGGACAAAGGAATATTATCATAAGGAGGAGTTAAATGAATTTTTTATCATTGGCTAAGACTGCCTCAACAAATAGTAATATAACTAAGAGAACTTTAGAAAACATGCTCAATAACTTTAGTGATAATATACCAAATATTATATATGCAATAATTGTATTTGTAATAGGTATCTATATATCTAAAATAGTAAGAAAGATGGTTTCAAAGTTTCTAATCAAATATGGAATGAGTAAAGGTGTAAATAATTTTATTGTATATGGAATATATATATCTATGTTGTCTATTATATCATTGATAAGTTTAGGTATTATAGGGATACAAACTACATCAGTTGTAGCTGTGTTAGGAGCTGCTGGATTTAGTATAGGATTAGCCTTTAAAGAAATATTATCAAATCTAGGTTCAGGTATGATTATTTTATTTTTTAAGCCATTTAATATAGGTGATTATATTCAAGGTTCAGGTGTAGAAGGTACAGTTTCTGATATACAGATATTTAGCACTGTTCTTAAAACTCCAGATAATAAAACTATAATTATACCCAATTTTCAACTGACAAGTAATAATATAATTAATTACACACATCAGAATAAAAGAAGAATAGATTTTTCATATAATATTTCATATGATAGTGATATAGATATAGTTAAGTCTATATTAAATGAAATTTTTATGAATGAAAAAAGAATATTGGACGATCCAAAGCCTATTATAGGTTTAAATTCTATAGGAAATAATACTTTACAAATAGTTGCTAGACCTTGGGTAAAAACTGATGATTACTGGGATGTATACTTTGATGTAATGGAAAAAGTCAAAAATAAGTTTGATGAAAATAATATAAAAGTTCCATTTATTCCATCTTCATTATTATTTAATAATACAAGTAATTTAAATACAATAGATAAAAGATAACATCTTAATTAAATAAAAAATTTGAATTTAATATAAAAAATTAAAAAAATTCTAAAAAAATTTGAATAATAGTATTGAAACATGTTAATATATATAATATAATGATTATCAAATAAAACAATTAGTTAAAAAGCTGTGAAGGAAAATAGTAAAAAACAGATTGTATTCAGAGAATGAGTGGATGGTGAAAACTCATTACAATGGTTTTTGAATCTACTCTAGAGCTTCTAGTTAAAGCTAGACGTTTACCTACGTTATAGGTCTGAGAGGATTATACATTTTAGTATAGTCAATTAGGGTGGCAACGCGGATAAAAGATTTTCGTCCCTTTTATAGGGTAAACGGAGGTCTTTTTTTATTTTTCAAATTTGTTTAAACTAAAAGTTTACAGTTATAATATTTGTAAATTAAATTGGAATTATAATTTATATTATCAAAATTATTAGGAGGAATTAATATGTTAGATATTAAAAGAATAAGAGAAAATTTAGATGATATCAAAAAAGCTATGGAAAGAAGAGGTGAAAAAGAATTTGACCTTGATGCTGTAGTGGAGTTAGATAATAAAAGAAGAGAAATACTTCAAGAAGTTGAAGTTATGAAAAATGAATTAAATGTAAATTCTAAAAAAATACCACAATTAATAAAAGAAGGAAAAGATGTAACAGAAGAAAAGGCAAGATTAAAAGAGCTATCAGATAAGATAAAAGGTATTGATGAGAAAGTAAAAGAAGTAGAAGCAAAAATGGAATATACATTAATGAGAATACCAAATGTTCCTCATCCAGAAGTACCACAAGGTGAAACGGATGAAGACAATGTTCAAATAAGAACTTGGGGAGAACCTACTAAATTTAATTTTGAGCATAAAGCGCATTGGGATATAGGTACTGGTATAGGTATATTAGATTTTGAAAGAGCCAGTAAAATAACTGGTTCAAGATTTACTTTGTATAGAGGGTTAGGGGCTAGATTAGAAAGATCTTTAATGAATTTCTTTTTAAATACTCATACAGCTAAGCATGGCTATACAGAAGTTTTACCTCCATTTATGGCTAATAAAAATAGCTTTATAGGTACTGGTCAACTTCCTAAATTTGAAGAAGATATGTTTAAAATAGAAGGGCTAGAGTATTTCTTAATACCAACAGCTGAAGTACCAGTTACTAATATACATGCTAATGAAATATTAGATGTCGCAGAACTTCCAATTAAATATTGTGCATATACTCCTTGCTTTAGATCTGAAGCAGGTTCAGCAGGAAGAGACACAAGAGGCTTAGTTAGACAACATCAATTTAATAAAGTTGAGTTAGTTAAATTTGTTAAGCCAGAAGATTCTTATGATGAATTAGAATCATTAACTCATGATGCTGAAACTATGCTACAAATGTTAGGTCTTCCATATAGAGTTGTAAAAATATGTACAGGAGATTTAGGATTCACAGCTGCATTTAAATATGATTTAGAAGTTTGGATGCCAAGTTATAATAGATATGTAGAAATATCTTCTTGTTCAAACTTTGAAGATTTCCAAGCTAGAAGAGCAGGAATAAGATTTAAAAGAGATAAAAAATCAAAAGCGGAATATGTTCATACTTTAAATGGTTCTGGATTAGCTATAGGAAGATGTTTAGCTGCTATATTAGAAAATTATCAGCAAGCAGATGGTTCTGTAGTAGTTCCAGAAGAATTAAGACCTTATATGGGTGTTGATGTTATAAGATAATTTTATATTAATATTGTATATGTAGAAATATGTTTTAATGTAGAAAATATATTATAAGTAAATAATAAATTAAAAAAGCTATGAAATTATTATAAATATTAAATTTCATAGTTTTTTTATGTTAATTCATATAACAGAATTTTCATCATAAAATACCAAATATCTTTATAAAACAACTCTTATATAAATATCTAAAAATTATTTTAGAACTAATTTAAATAAAATATAGCTATATATAGTAATAATTAAATAAACAAAATAAAAATTAAGTTGAATTATAAAATGAATTATGATAAGATAAGTTTGTTATAAGTTTTGGGAGGAATTATGGAAAGTTCATTTTATATGAAAGAAGCATTGAAAGAAGCATTGAAAGCATATAATAAAAGAGAAATACCAATAGGTGCTATTATAGTTAAAGATAATCAAATAATAGCTAGAGCTCATAACCTTACAGAAACGTTAAAAGATTCTACAGCTCATGCAGAAATTTTAGCGATAAAACAAGCATCAGAAAAATTAGGTGGTTGGAGGTTGACTGATTGTGATTTATATGTTACAATGGAACCTTGCATAATGTGTAGTGGTGCAATAGTTAATTCTAGAATAAAAAAGCTTATAATAGGGACAAGACATGTAAAAAATTCATATATAGAAAAACAGCATGAGTTCAAATTAGATTATTTTAATAATAATAATGTAAAAGTAGCTTTTGATGTTTTGCAAGAAGAATGCTCGATCATATTGCAAGAATTTTTTAAGGCATTAAGAAAAAGAGATTAAGGAGAGATGGTCGAGTGGTCGAAGGCGCTCGCCTGGAAAGCGAGTATATGGGTAAAACTGTATCGTGGGTTCAAATCCCACTCTCTCCGCCAGAAACAATAAAAGTAATTAAATATGGTTGTAATTTTGCTGTACTAGATGGGGAGGTAGCGGTGCCCTGTAACCTGCAATCCGCTATAGCAGGATTGAATTCCATCTAAAGGCTTATTTTCTGTAGGGCCGCCCTAAATAAGTGGTGTTGATGCTTAGGTCCTGCGCAATGAAAGCTCATGAACCCCGTCAGATCCGGAAGGAAGCAGCGGTAAGTGATCACTTTTGTGTGCCGTGGGGGTGCCTAAGTTGAGCTAACTGTTTTGGTAACGCCTATGGAATTAAGTCGATAGATGGTGTACAGCATTTAATATATAAAAGACTAATCCCTTAGATAATGAGGGATTTTTTTATTAATTTTGCTAAAGAGAGGTAAAAAGATGCATAAAGCATTATATAGAGCATATAGACCACAAAAGTTTGAGGACGTTATTGGTCAAGAGCATATTATTAAAACTTTAAAAAATCAAATATATAATGATAATATAGGACATGCTTATTTGTTTTGTGGCACAAGAGGTACTGGTAAGACATCTACTGCAAAGATTTTTTCAAGAGCAGTGAACTGTTTGAATAAAATAAATAAAGAGCCATGTAATGAGTGTGAGATATGCGAATCTATATTAAAGGATAATACGATGGATGTCGTGGAGATAGATGCAGCATCAAATAACAGTGTGGATGATATAAGAGAGCTTAGAGAAAGTGTGAAATATTCTCCAGCTAATGCTAAATATAAAGTATATATAATAGATGAAGTTCATATGTTGTCTCAAGGAGCTTTTAATGCGTTATTAAAGACATTAGAGGAGCCTCCCTCATATGTAATCTTTATATTAGCTACTACTGAGCCCCATAAGATACCTGCAACTATTTTATCGAGATGCCAAAGATACGATTTTAAAAGAGTTACTGTTAAAGATATGACTCTTAGAATGAAAAAGATTTGTGAAGATGAAGGCATTGATATAGATGATAAAGCTCTTAATTTAATAGCTAGAAATTCTCAAGGGGCTCTTAGAGATGCACTTAGCATATTAGACCAATGTATATCATTTGGAGAAAATAAGATAGATTATAAAGATGTTGTTGAATTGATGGGAAGTGTCAATATAGAACAATTATTTGAATTGTCTCAATGTATTGTAGAACAAGATACTAAAAAATCTATTGAGATATTAAATGAATTCGTTTTATGGGGAAAAGATATAAGAAATCTTATAAATGATTTAATTGACCATTTTAGAAACTTAATGGTATGTAAGGTTTCATCAGAATTGGATGAGATAATTTCATTGCCAGAAGAAATTATAGAACAACTTAAATTTCAGTCTAAAAATATAGATATAAATGATTTAATAAGGATTTTAAATATATTATCATCAACTCAAGATGACATAAAGTCATCTTCAAATCCAAGGGTTTTAGTGGAAATAACTATAATGAAGATTGCTCAACCAATGTTTGATGAAAGTAAAGAAGCTCTTATAAAAAGAGTTGAGAACTTAGAAAAAATGATTGAACTGGGGAGCTTTAAGGTTGAAAAAATTGGCTATAGTAAAGAAAAAGAGTATGAGGTCAATAGAGAAATAGATGTAAAACAAGAAAATGTAGTTTATGAAGATGTAAAAAATGAGGACGTTATACTTATAGAGACATCTTGGAAGAATATACTTAAACAAATTAAAAAAGATAAAAAAATGCCAATATACGCACTTTTAAGTGAGGTAAAAAGCTTTAATGTATATTCCAATATGTTGTATGTTATATTTGATGATAAATTTGATTTTGCAAAAACTAGACTGAACTCCCAAGATACAATAGATTATTTAGAAAAAACAATAAGAGATGTTTTAAATAGAAGTTTTAATGTAAAAATAGTATTGACATCAGAAGTCAAAGATATAAATCTTGAAGTTAAAGAGAAAAAGGATGTTGGTGAAGAGATATTAAAGAACATAGTAAATGAAGAGATATTAGAAATAAAAGACCATATTGATGAAAATGAAAGTAAATAATAAAATACTATTATGATATAATAATAAAATGAAAATAAGTTTAGGAGGAATAGTGTTTATGGCTAAAAAAGGTTTTGGAGGCGGAATGATGCCTGGTGGTGGAAATATGAATAACTTATTAAAGCAGGCTCAAAAAATGCAAGAAAATATGCAAAAAGCTCAACAAGAGTTAGAAAATAAAGAAGTAGAAGCTTCAGTTGGTGGAGGAGCAGTTACTGTAAAGGTTAATGGTAAAAAAGAAGTTCTTGATATAACTATCAAGCCAGAAGTAGTTGATCCAGATGATATAGAAATGTTACAAGATTTAGTTTTAAGTGCAGTAAATCAAGCATTGAGAAATATTGATGATATACAAGCAAGTCAAATGAGTAAGGTAACTGGAGGTATGAATATACCAGGGTTATTCTAGTAGGTGATATTTATGCAAGTTTATACAGGTCCAATAACGAGACTTATAGAAGAATTTTCAAAGCTTCCTGGAGTAGGAAGAAAGACTGCTCAAAGGTTGGCTTTTCATATTATTAATATGAATACTAATGATGTGGAAGCTTTATCTAAAGCAATTATAGATGCAAAAAGAGAAATAAGATATTGTTCAATCTGTTGTAATATAACAGATACAGACCCATGTAGCATGTGTTCAAATAAAAATAGAGATTCAAGTATTATATGTGTGGTAGAAGATCCAAGAGATGTAGCAGCTATGGAAAGAACGAGAGAGTTTAAAGGTCAATATCATGTATTAAATGGAGTGATTTCTCCAATGGATGGGATTGGACCAGATATGCTAAAAATAAAGGAACTTATACAAAGACTTGGCAATCAGGAAGTCAAAGAAATAATAATGGCAACAAATCCTACTATTGAAGGAGAAGCTACAGCCATGTATATTGCTAGGTTAGTAAAGCCAATGGGCATTAAAGTCACTCGGATAGCTCATGGTCTTCCTGTTGGAGGCGATTTAGAGTATGCAGATGAGGTCACAATATCAAAAGCCCTAGAAGGTAGAAGAGAAATATAAAAATCGAGGTTAATACCTCGATTTTTGTGATTTTTTAAGGTTAAATTCAAATTAATTTTGATTTAGATTTATTGAATAAATTTCTTTTGTATTGTATAATTTGTTGTATAAATCATTTAAAAATTTTGATAGGGGTGCAACATGAAACCAATTATGAACTTAGAAGAACATAATGCAATGAAAGAAAAAAGAGTTAAAAAAATGAAATCAAAAGATAAACCTAAATATGATGATTTTGATGATATAAGTTTTTCTAATAAGAAAAAAACTAAAAAAACTACACGAAATAAAAATGCTGAATTCAGAAATAATTATAAAAATTATCAGTATGATTATGAAGAAGACTTTTATGAACCAATTTAATATTAAATAATTAGAAAATAAAAAATCCCTAATAGCTAATATATACTATAGGGATTTTATTTATTTTATCAATCAGAAATTATATTTAAAATTAAATTAGCTATATTTTGGGCTGAATTTGATTTTCTTATTGATTTAATATTTCTTTTTAGCATTTCTAATCTGCTAGGATCATCTATTAGAACCTTTAACAATATTGATAAATTATATTTTTTTGTAGTTCTAAGTGCTGCACCACAATTGGATAAGAAATCAAGATTCTCTTCTTCCTGACCAGGTATATAATATGGAACGATCATAGGTACATCTTTTAAAAGTGCTTCAGTTGTAGTGAGTCCACCAGGTTTACTCACTAATACATCTATGGAAGCTAAAATATCATTCATTTTATCAGTATATCCAAGAACACATACATTTTTATCATAATAACGAGATATAAGTTTTTTTTCGATTTTTTCTTTTAAACTTTCATTCCTACCAGTTATTACAAGAATTTGAAAATCTCTATCAGTATCCAGTAATTCATCAAGTGTCTCTTTTATATTTCCAGCTCCAAAACTACCACCCATAAGTAAAACAGTTAATTTATCAGGAGATAAATTTAACTCTGAAAGAACAATTTCTTTATCTCTATGAGATAGAAAGGACTTTTCAACAGGAATTCCAAATGTTCTAATTTTACTGGACTCAACTCCATCAAATACCAATAATTCTTTTACGTATTCATGACCAACTATATAGTAATCAATTTCATTTTGTATCCATGTGGAATGAGTAGTATAATCGGTCAATACAGAAATAAGTGGAGGAACATTAATAGTGTTTGTATAATGTTTATAAAAATACTCTGTATAAGTATTTGATTCATTATTATGTAAATTAAAGTTTTTTTTCAATGTGCTAAGAGCAATCATTGGAAAAGGATGCGTTCCAATAATCAAATCTGGTTTTTTGTTTCTAATAAGCTTTTTAAATTTTTTTGCCATGAATGTTATTATTAGGTTGCCTTTAAACTCATTTTTTGATAAAAGGTTTGTTTCGGATAATCTATATACACTTCCATATGCCTTGGGAGTATATATAGCAGATTTCTCATATCCTCTTGAAATTATTTTATCCATTGTATTATTAACCAATTTCAAACTATCTATTATCTCACATTCAATTGGCTCTCCATCAAGTGTTTTGGAAGTAAGTTCTTCTTTAATAGCTAGAGCAGCCCTATTATGCCCGCCACCAGTGGAAGCAGACATTATTAATACTTTTTTGCTCATAATAAAATCCTCCTAAAATGTAGCATAGTATTTATATGGTATTATATTTTGATATATAAAAATTGTCCTTGTAAAGAAAGTTATTTATAAATTATTTTTTAATATTAATCTAATACAAGATTACAAAAATTACAAGTGAAAGAAATTTAAATTAATTTTAGCAGATACGTTATGCAACAAATATTATTGTAAATAAAAAATTTAAATATAGAATAAAAAGGAAAATAGAGCATAGAATATATATTAGTTTTATGAAATAAACAGGTTTACTTAGTATTAGATTTTAAACATTAAATATAAAAAATATATGAGAAATAAAAAATTTAAAAAAAGTAAAAAAATATATTGACTTAGATAGATAAAGATGATATAGTATTACTTGTCCTTGAAAAAAGGAACAAGAAATAAACACGAACATTGAAAATTAAACAGTAGGTTAATTTATATTAAGAAACAAACCATAAAGCCAGATATTTTGATAACAATAGTATCTGAGCCTGATAAACTTTTATTTGAGAGTTTGATCCTGGCTCAGGATGAACGCTGGCGGCGTGCCTAACACATGCAAGTTGAGC
>NZ_JADGMN010000043.1:0-6571 GCF_020662285.1 Clostridioides sp. ES-S-0108-01
CTTCAATATGAATTGTCCATAATGCTTTGTCTGTTTTTGTGTAAGTAGAATTTGTTTCAGTATCTGCAAATGCAATACTACTTGATAATGCAAATAAACAACATAGCATTATCAATGCTTTTTTAACATAAAAACCCTCCTTAAATATTATTTAATTATCCCATTGTATGGAATTAAACATCAACATAAATTTTGTAAATTGAATCTTTTAAAGGAAACAGGACTTCGTCCCCCTTAATACAAAGAGCCATTTCGTGATACCAGTTAAAAATTCCAGTATCTTTTTACAGTTGATATACTTAGATTTAATTTTTTTGCAACTTTACTTTAGCTTAATCCCAATGATTTTTCTTGCCTTCTTATATTATTCCTTATGTACTTTTCATTTTTGCCTATTATTGTTTTTAGATGTTTTTGTTCTTCTTCTGTTATTCCCAATAAATCCATCAATGTACTATTCTTAAATTTATATTTCTTGCCCTTGTAAGCCGTTTCTGCACTCTTCGTATGGTTTTTACCTAATACTCCCTTAGTGGCTTTACAAAATGTTTATTTAGCTCTAAGATATGTTCTAAAGCTTGTACCTCATCCTCCGTAAAGCAACAAGTAAATATTACTTCTCTGCACTTTCTTAACTCTCGTAAGTGTCATTTCTAGTAATTAAACTAATCCTTCTAAAAGAACCTCTTTGTCCGTTTCAAAATCACTATCCATTAATCCGAATTCTTTTTTAATATCTTCTACACCTGTATAGAAATCCTGTTCCATATTACTCTAATAAGGAACAGGACTTCGTCCCCCTTAATACAAAGACCCATTTTTTAACGCACCTATTTTTTTAGTGTTGTCCTTACCTTAGATTCACTTATATTTAATTGTTTTGCTATACTTCTATTACTTAATCCTTTTTCTTTAAGTTTTAATAGCTCTTTTTTTAAATCTAAAAGCTCCTGTTGTTTTTTTGTTAATCCGTTCTCATTTCTTCTATTTTCATTTCTTTTTATATTTTTTCTTCTGTATTTTTCATTTGTTCCAATTATTGATTTAAGATGTTTTTGTTCTTCTTCTGTTATTCCCAATAAATCTATCAATGTACTATTTTTAAATTTATATTTCTTGCCATTGTAAGCTGTTTCTGCACTCTTTGTATGTTTTACTACTTCGTTCTTTCTTAGTGGCTTTATGAACTGTTTATTCAGCTCTAATGTACATTCTAAAGCTTGTACCTCATCCTCCATGAAACAACAAGTAAAATATCTATATAAAAACAAGGTTACTTCCCTACACCCTTCCATATCATAACTTCTAAGCTCACATATTTTTATCAAGTCATTAAGTCTAGCATGATATAAACTATACTCATTAAATAAACTAATGACCTTCTTGGGTCTGCCTTTACTTTTTTGCTTCTTTTCCTTTAACTCTGGCAAATAATTTTCTTGTATCTCTTTCAAAGTATATGTATATCCATCATAATCAATTATCTTAACTTCCGTTTGTGTCTTAGAGTTAACCGTCCCTGTAGCTCGTAACACACGTGTAGGGTCTAATGCTTTCGCATCTGCTCCAAATTCTTTTAATTGATTATATATATATCTTTGTATTGCATACCAAAGTGGCAAGGCTTTGCTAGGTACTGGTTCAAGCTTCAATACATAATATAATCCCCTTCCACTATCAACTAGCATAGTTGGATTTGGTATTATTCCATTTAAATCTTTTTCTATAAAAAATCTGACTGCTTCTTTCGTATATTTTGTATTGTAACAATCTATATCTATAAATATTGCATTTAATTCTTTTATATTTTCAATTCTTCTCTGTGGTTTATAAAAGGTATTATGGCTTATATAAACATTTACTTTGTTATCTATAAGCTCATGGCATTTATTTTCTAACTCATTTATTTTATAGTGCCATTGTGTAAACTTTTGTTCTTTTTTACTCGCTAATGTTATGTATCCCTTTGATTTACTATGTATTACTTCTAAGTTACTTATATCATTTAACAGTATATCCTTTGCATTTGAACAAGTCATATTTCCCCCTTATTTTAAGAGTCAATCAAGTTCTAACAAGCTATGTATTTACATTCTTTTGTAAATCTTGTATAATTAAATTATATATGTTAATTAGACTCTAGTAGTATGATTGACTCTAGTTGAAAAGGTGAGTGTATGCCGTCACACAGGCACTCACCTTTTGTTATTTTTTGTTAACTAATATTATAACATTATTAAAATTATAATTCATTGTTTAGAATTATTTTTCTGACGGTTTTAATATATATTTAATTCCTTTTCAAACATAGTTTTTTTAGTTAAGTTTATAAATTCAGCTAGGTCAAGCCCATCTAAAACCCCCATTCGGTATGCGTATTCTTTTTCAATTACATTTATCCCGAATATATTTTCCTCAAAATCAACCAACATTTTTTTATGTTCTTTTTCTTCTAATATATCCAGTAATATGTCCATAATTCTTTCAGATTCTTTTTTGTCATTTTCTAATAGTTCATCCTCTACATTTTCCCTGTATGTGTCAAATCCAATTCTTAATAAATCATTTTTTAATATCATTTTTAACACTCCTTTTTACCTACATATAAACCTTCTGCGTCCTAAAATCGTTTGTTTTTTAATAGTTCCTAATATTTTATACTTATACTTATTATATTAACTATATGTAATAATTGTTGTCAACAGTTAAATTGCATACAATACATATCTTGTGTAATATGTATTTATATAACAATGATTGTAAGGAGGTTTAATATGTATATACAATTAAATGAATTATTAATGTCAAGAGGTAAAAGTAAATACTGGTTATCAAAACAAACTGGAATAACACCTCAAAATATTGGACGATTAGCTTCAAACCAAACCACATCTATTAAATTTGATTCTTTAGAAAAAATTTGCATGGCTCTTAAATGTTCCCCTAATGAGTTGTTAGGTTGGGATAAATAAAAATATTAATTCTAAAGGGTTTATTTATAACTACTAGAAAACTACTTTAGTAGTTATTTTATTTTGGAGGTTTAAACATGGATAGATATACATTTGATAACTTACCTATCAAGGAGCAAATACAATATATTAATAATAAGCTCCTAGAGGACAATACATTAACTAACACATGTAAAGATATTGGTATTGGTCGCACAACTATAAGAAATAGATTTAAACAACATGGATATGAATTTAATCAAGCTAAGAAGCTATACATATCTATTGTTGAAGTTATTGAATTAGAAAGTAGTTCAAAAGTAGTTACGGGCGACACTAGCAATGACAATACTTTAGTTGACGCAACTAACATTGATTTTAATAATATTTTATCTAAATTCAATGATATGAATAATAAACTAAATGAAGTATACAGCTGGTACGAATCACAAAGTAGTAATAAAGTAGTTGGGGCTGATAAACTAAAAATAAATGATTTTAAGGGTAATACAGTCACTAGAAGCTACAAGGTATATGAAGATATTCAAAAAGAGTTTGTAGCCTTCTGTGAAGCTAATAAGAAGTACAGGGTACAAGATATTATCAGCCAAGCTCTTAAAGATTTTATGGATAAATATAAGTAATTTTACTTACTTTCTGATATTCTAAAAACTTTTCAATGAAAATCTCGTTTTTTGACCTTCTGCGAGAAATAAGGTCTCCTTCCAGTCCTCTGTCTTTATTTACTTATTAAATGTGATGGGGGGCGTATTATATATATTTCTATCGAGCATATACTTAGCAAAACATAGCATTAGTTTATTTATTATGTTTATATTTATTTTAAATTTATATATACAGTTTACCCCTTAACACATTGCAATTACTAACTTATTTAGCTTTGATATTAATATTCAAATTATTCCTTCTTAGAGGTGCTCTAAGTGCTCTATGCTTTACAGATTAATCCTAATTTATACTGATATTTTATCTATATAATCATTAATAAACTCTTGTCTACTTCTCTTGTCTTTTTTAAGATTTCTATATTCATCTAAGAATGTTATGTTAGGTAGTGACTTAGTTATAACCTCATCTATTGTTATATCTGCATCTTTATTTTTCGATAAGCTCTCATTTATTATTTTTAATTCTGTTTTTAAAAGCTCTACTTTTATTCTTTGTTCTTCTTCTATTAAATCCCAATTTTTATGAGATAATTCTATATAACTAACTATCATATTCGCTAATCTATTCATTGCTAAACTCGTTGCATTTAAAACACTTATGACTTTATCATGTGCAAATTGAATTTTATATTCCACCGTGTTTTTACTTTTTTTAACTATTTCTTTTGTATGGTCATTTCTATCTTTTACATATAAAGTTTTTTGTGCCATTATTATATTAGCTTCCAGCATCAATATATTAGTTTCCAAAAACTCCATCATCCCAACGCCTTTAATATCTTGATAGACATTATAAGAATTTGTAGTTAGAAGCTTAGAATTAAAGCCATGTGTACGTGCGTTTTGATTTCCTATAGGAGCTCCACCTCTATTTCCTATTGAATTTTGATTCCCTACAGGTGCTCCCACTTTCCTTTTCAATAGTGCTTTCCATTTATCTCTACTTTTCCATGTTTCTATTGTTGAAATCTTTAAGTTTAATATATTTGCTAGTTGCTGGTTAGATATATTTCCATTATTTTTTTTATATATTTCAAAAGCCTTTTTCCTGTTTTCTGATTTAATAATATAAATACCTCGCTTTCTATCAAGTTTTTAACCTACAAGCCTTCAAATAGGCTAGTTAGGAGATTTAATTGAGTTGTTTTATATTTTTTAATAAAAGATTTTTTACTATTTTCATAAACCTAGTTTTTATTTTGAAAGAAGTGTAATAGTTAAGCTTCATTCTCAATTAATAATAGTTAAAATACAGATAAGTATATAAAATCGTGTTTAAGTAAGTAATAGCAATGATTATAAGTATATAAAAAAATGTAAAAATTTCTCTTTTTCTTACATTTTATCAATTAGCATACTTTTATTGTTATTACTCCATTTCAACTATCTTTAAGAAGCTATTGAGAATAGAATGTAATTTCTAGTTGTAAATTTTTACATTTTATCACTTATAAAATAATCTCAATACTTATATATCTATATTTTTCATTACTCCATCTAACATTTCTTGCTCTATTCCTAGATACTGCAAAGTGTCCCTTTGATTATTATGTCCTAGTATCTTTTGAGTTGTATCAATTCCATATTTTTTATTAATTTCTTTACCTAGTGTTTTCCTCATTGTATGAGTGCCTATATTATAATTAAATTTACACCTCTTACCTGCATCTTTAAGTAATCGCCACGCATGAACTTCACATATATGACCACCTTTTTGACTTTTAAATAAATATTCATCACCTTTATTATCTTGATAATATTCTTTGATAACATTCTTTATAGCATCATTTATTATTACTTTCTTTCGTTTCCCTGTTTTCTTCTCTGAATTTATAATTAAATACTCTTTATTCCTAAACTGATTTACTTTAAGTGGAACTATATCCGATATTCTTAACCCTGTATTACTTCCAATTACAAACATAGGATATAGTCTTTTATCTTTATTATTTTTCAAATATGTTTTAAATTTTTCTTTATCTTTTTGAGTTCTAAATGCTTCAACTTTCATTATTTAAACACCACCTTATAAATTCAAGGCATGATAAAATATAAGAAATGTGCCTTCATCTTTAAATTGTATTTGATAGTCAAGGTCTTTTTCTGAAACAATACTTTTAGCTTCATCTAACCAATCATCTAGCCAATCGTCTGAAAATTGTTCAGCCCCCTCAAGCTTAAAAACTCCCGAATCATTGTTTTTAAATATATCAGATAATTTTGTTTCCATTAAATTTACTTTTGGTACTTTACTATACTTACTTTTAATCTTTTTCATAATTTTCCCCTTTCATTTTTTATAATATCTTATGTAAATATTTTAATACATTTATATAAGCAAAAGGTCACCAATGTGTCACCAATGTGTCACCAATGTGTTGCAAAAGTGTCACTTTTTATTAAAATATTATTTATTACTTACTTAGTAATTCATAAAGTTAAAATCATTGTAATCACTTGATGTGATTTTATCATTCTACCTACTATACCAAAAAAATTCTTTATTTCTTAGGTAAATAAAAATTTAATATTTATAATAAAAAAAGAGCCTAAAAATTTAGACTCTTGCCTTTTGCATCTATTAAATTATTATTTTGCACTTCTTCCACAATACAATTATATACCTTTTTTGGTATCAAGTCTATATCATTCATGTCTCATCTTTTGTTCCTATATATTTAATTGAAGCCATTTAATAATATTTATAATAAACTAATTATCTTCTGCTCCTTTTTATTTCTCCACCTTCATATATCTTTATCCACTCGTAAAGTGTAGTCCTACCAATATTTAATATCTTTGCCACTTCATTCTTCTTTAAGCTTCCATCATTGATTTTATTATAATATTTTATAAATTCTTTGTTGGTTTCTAAAAGCTCCTTAGTTACTTTTTGTCTACCAAACCATTTGCCTGTTTTTGTATTTATCT
>NZ_JADGMN010000044.1:0-6500 GCF_020662285.1 Clostridioides sp. ES-S-0108-01
TTTTTTTAAAATAATGGTAAATTTAGTGTATAAAAACCTAAATTTAACATACAATAAATGTGTATAAAATACCATTATTAGTATTTCCTGATAATAAAAAAATATTACTAGAATTGAAAGTTTCCAGCAATATTTAGTAGCAAAAATATATATTTACACAAATCTATATACATTCTCAGTAAGAATTTTTCTAAGGTTTCACGGTATAGCATTTTCTTTATGTTATACCGTTTTTTCTTAAAGCATCAACTATAATACTCTATTATAGTGATTATAATGTAAGTATAGATTTTATATTTTCCTTTAAGTATAGTAGAAGCACTATTATTTACTAAGAGAATTAATATTGAAGCCAAAGCTTCAGATAAGTACATCCTAAAAATTATCTCTATTAGGGTACAATTGATACCTCATAACAAAGAATTCTCCATCTCCTAAAGGTGTTTTTTGTATCTTAGTCTCAACTATTTTAAAACCTTGAGACTCATAGCATTTGACAGCCCTCATATTCCAAGTTCTTACCTCTAATACAATGGGTTTAGTATTATATTTATTTCTACATTCTTGTAAGCCTAAACTGATTATTTTTTTACCAATTCCCATTCCACAATAATCTGGTCTTATACCAATACCAAAGAATACGGAGCTTCCTTTATCTAATAAGTTTATAAAACCTATTAATTCTTTATTGTCATCTATAAAACTTATAAAATTTTTTCTTTTATCTTCTTTTGCTAGTGAGAAATTATTCTTTTTAATTTCCTCCCATGAAGGTAAATTGTATATTGAATATTCACCTTCATATTTCCAATTAGTAACTTCTATAGCATGTTCTTCTGTAAATCTAACTTTATTCAAATGCATATATTCTGCTACTCAAAATATGGTCAAATATATCCATATCGAGATTTTTCCTTTTTCATTGAACCTCGCCTTGCCTAAACTACTACGATTTAATATAGTTCTCCAAAGGCTTAAATTCCGAAGTTAACCCTCCGTACATATATAAGTATTTTTGAGCCACGTGTGGGTGAATCACTTTGAGCCACGTATGGGCGAATTACTTTAATTTTAAGCTATATTATATTTTTTAGCATTTTTAAGATTAATACTTGCATTTAAATCTCTATCAATAGATAATCCACATTCACATTTGTACACTCTATCTTTAAGTTTTAAACCTTTATTAACCTCACCACATTGGCTACAAGTCCTTGATGATGGATACCATCTGTCAACTACTCTAAGTTCTATATTATTTTGCTTACACTTAGCAGTTAGTTTAGTTCTAAACTCAAAAAACTTTTGACTTGATATTGCCTTTGATAAGTGCTTATTTTTCATCATTCCACTAACATTTAAATCTTCAATGGTTATATAGCTTGGCTTTTGCTCTATTGCCTGAAATACTGTTTTATTAATATAATCAATTCTTATATTAGCTAATCTTTGATGAATTTTTTGTACTTTGACTACCTGTTTTTGGATATTTTGACGAGTAGCTACTCCTTCTTTTATATTTTTATTTCTTACTTTTAAACTCTCATATTTTCTTGAAAGTTTTCTTTGTTCTCTTTTTAATTTCTTTTCAACTTTTTTGACAGTCGAAGTCTTATTTATATTTTTAAATTTACTTCCATTTGAACATATTGCAAAATCTTTAATTCCTAAGTCAATACCTATTCCTTCATTAGTACATTTAGATACTTGAATATCATCTTCCTCAACTAATATAGATACATAGTATCTATCAGATTTTTGACTTACTGTACCACTTTTAACTATTGAATTTGTTGGTATATATCCAAATTCTTTTAGTCTTACCCAACCAAGAGTAGGTATTTTGACCCTATGCCTTTCAATAGTCCAATCAGTTTTGTTATTCCTTGGAAAATATGCTTTAACATCTTGATTTTTCTTTTTCTTGAACTTAGGAAAACCTTTAGTTTTTTTAAAGAAATCTTTAAAAGCTTTATCTCCATTCATAATAACTTGTTTTGTAGCCTTAGAAGATACATCTTTAATCCATTTCATATCTTGATTATTGGGAATATATTCATTATTTAACCATTTAGAAAAATCCATACCGCTTATAAATTCACCTTTACTCTCATAAACTTCTTTATTGTGAGCAATATAGAAGTTATATATAAATCTACTAACACCAATCGTTTGATGTATTTTAGATTTTTGTTCAGTAGTAGGATTAATTTCTATTTTGTATGCTCTTTTCAACTTCTTCATCCTCTCTAATCTTTTTCTTGTATTTTCTTAATCCATATATCCATCTTTGCCCAAATTCTTATCTCTATATATTAATCTTAATGAGTTTTCAATTCTATGAAAATCAATTATTGAGAATTCTAATATTTTTTCAAAATAATTAGGATACTCAATTATAATGAAAGGTGAATAGTACTTTGGAGTGATATTATTTAAAGCACCTTGCTCATCTTGTAACATACCAAAATTTCTTAAATATCTGTCAATATTGTTGATAGACGTATATGCTATGAAAGATTTGTACACATGGCATAGGATATGGGCATGAAGAATCTATTGAAATTTTTGAAAAAGCATACTATGAAGGAGTGATATATTGATGATTATAAAAAATAAAAGTAGTCTTAAAGCTTGTAATTACTTATTTCTATATTAAATACTATACCATAAAATGACGGAAAAATCAAGTCGAGCAATCCCTCAACTTAAGTGATATACTAGATATTAATAATTTTTAATGAATAAAATATAATTAGAGGGAAATCTATACTTTCTCGATTTCTTTAATTAAATAACCTCTAATTAAGTAATTATAAGGAGAAAAATTATGAATTTAACAAAAGGATTGGATATTTTAAAAATTTCATCAAATGTATTAGGTGAAGATAAAGTTATGTATATTCCTGTAATCTATACAGAAGATGAAGCAACACTTGTTGATACGGGTCTTCCAGGGCAAGGTGATTTAATAATTGATGCTCTTAATAAAAGTAATACGAGCTTTGACAAGTTAAAAAATATAATAATCACTCATCATGATATAGACCACATAGGGAACATAAATTATCTAAGAGAAAAATCTAAGAATAATATTAAAGTATACGCATATAAAAGCGAAGTCAGCTATATAACAGGAGAGGAAACGCCTTTTAAACTTTATATGCTAGAACAAATGGTAGATAATATTGATGATAAAATGCTTGGGATGTTAAATGTTATGGGGCTTGGATTTAAATCATCATATGCTGAAGTAGATATATCTTTGGATAACCATGAAATTTTGAATTTAGGTGAGGAAATTGAAGTTATACATACAGGAGGTCATACTAGGGGTCATATATGTCTTTATTTAAAAAAATCTAAAGTACTTATTGCTGGAGATTTGCTACAGATAAATGATGGAGAACTTAAACCCGTTGATGTGGTACATAGCGATAAACAAGAGTTGGCAGAAGCTATTAAAAATATAAGTAATTATGATATAGAAGATGTAGTTTTTAGCCATGGTGGATTATATCAAGAAAATATAATTGAAGCATTGAAAAACGTAGTTATTGAGTAGTATTATAAGATTTAAAATAATTTATAATAATCTATTAAATTATTTTAAATCTTATTTAAAGATGTAGAATGAAAATTAAATATGAACAGTAAGAACTTTATTTTAGAATTATACTTAAGTTTCAAGGATGATATTATAGTATTACAAGTATTTTAGAATATGATTTACTGTAAAGAATTTGAAGGTCTTACAATACTCAGTTGAAAAACATTCTTAGAGTATTTTAAGAAATAGAAGAGAAAATTAAGATGTTATAACATTTTCAAAATATTTCATTGAACAGATAGAATATTTCATTGAACAGAAGAAAGGAATTAAAATGATAATAAGAATTAAAAGAGTTTATCAAACGTATGGTGGATTATTTCTGTTGGGGATTACAGGGATACCAATTGGTGCAGTTATAGGTCTTATGGATACCATATTTGGAAAAGTTCTTCTAAAAATTACAGATATTCGAGAAACATATCCAATGTATTTGATACCATTTTTAGCAGTAGTAGGTATTGTTATTGCTTACTGCTATCTTAAATATGGTGGAAAAAGTAGCAAAGGAATGAATCTAATATTTGAGGTAGGTCATGGGGAAGAAGAAATTATTCCTTTAAGATTAGTTCCAT
Organism: Clostridioides sp. ES-S-0108-01; assembly: GCF_020662285.1. Taxonomy (NCBI): domain Bacteria; kingdom Bacillati; phylum Bacillota; class Clostridia; order Peptostreptococcales; family Peptostreptococcaceae; genus Clostridioides; species Clostridioides sp. ES-S-0108-01. The sequence goes on from NZ_JADGMN010000044.1 coordinate 4,186, forward strand.
TCATAATATCAGGAACATGGTTAACTCATTTATTCGGTGGTAGTGCAGGACGAGAAGGGGTTGCTGTTCAGATTGGTGCGACTTTTTCACATTGGATAGGTAAGAAGTTGCCTATAAAAAATGCTTCTAGTATTTTCTTAGTCACTGGTATGGCAGCTGGTTTTGCAGGGCTATTTGGGACACCAATATCAGCAATTCTGTTTGCTATGGAGGTTTTGGTAGCTGGTTCACTAGAATATAAGTCACTTTTACCTGCACTTACTGCATCTTTTACAGCAAGTACAGTATCAAAAGCTTTGGGGTTAGAGAAATTTTCTTTTGCACTTTCTTCTAAAATTGTGTTTGACTTGGCAATATTTTGGAAGCTTATTGCTTTGGGAATTATATTTGGAATGGTTGGGGGAGCATTTGCATGGTGTTTGAAGCTGTCAAAGAGAAGATTAGGCAATAGATTAAAAAACCCTATAATAAGGATTGCTGTTGCTGGAGCGTGTTTGAGTGTATTATTCCTTTTATTTTATAAAGGAAGATATTCTGGTCTAGGGACAAATTTAATTCAAAATAGTTTTTATGGTGGAGAAATTTATTCTTTTGACTGGTTATTGAAGTTTATACTTACAATACTGACTTTGTCAGCAGGTTTTCAAGGAGGAGAGGTTACACCTTTATTTTCCATTGGAGCTAGTCTGGGTGTATTATTAGCTGGATTTTTTAATTTACCGATTGAATTAGTTGCATCACTTGGGTATATTAGTGTATTTGGCAGTGCTACAAATACTTTTTTTGCACCTGTATTTATCGGAGCAGAGGTTTTTGGATACAGCTATTTGCCTTATTTCTTTGTGGTATGTGCTATTTCATATGTATTTAATATGGATAAGTCCATTTACTCATTACAAAAAATTTCAGGAAAATAATAAATAAAACAACATAATTTATTTTTTTCTTAGGAATGGTCTCTGGAGATGTGCAATTATTATTAGAATTGATTTTGTGAAATTATTATTATAATATTTAATTATATGGATAAAGAAGTGGAGTGATAACTATGTATTTAAAAAAATTATTAAAATTAGAGTTAGTTATTATGAAATTTATTTGGAATTTAGATATAAAAATCAATTCATATGAGGTTATTGATTATATGCAAAAAGAGCATAATTTACAATTATAAAGCTTTTTTAACTATGTAAATTTAATATAAAATAATTTTGATATTAATTAGAATAAAAAGACATCCTAGAATTTTCAGATTAAATCATTAAATTAATTATAAAATTTAACTAGAATAAAAGATGAATATACAAAAATAAGAAACCAGTTATATAAGAATTGATAACTTTAGTCATGGGATGTTCAGAAAAGGAGGTTTTATAATATGAAAAACGAGATAGTAGTTATTGCTCCTTCTAAGCTATTTTCAGATATTGTAAATGAAGTGCTTGAAGAACTACATATAAAAATTCCATCATACATTGCTACAGGTAAAGAAACCATAGAACTAGCAGACAATCTAATCAACTTAGGTACTAAAGTAATAATTACTCGTGGTCAAAATGTTGATTTATTGCGTAATCATGTTTCAATACCTATAGTAGATATTGGATATAAATACGAAGATATATTTTATTCATATAAAAAAGCACTAAAATATTCTTCAAAAATAGGATTTATAGGTCTAGAATCATCATATAAAACTGCTAAGCGATTCAAAGAAATCTCAAATTTTGATTTGGAAATACCTAAATTAAATTCTCTCTATGAATTTGAACATAAAATAAAAGAATTAATTGACAATGGCACTGAGATTTTCATAGGGGGAAAAACAACAAAAGAAATCAGTTCTAAATACAATAAGCCTTGTATAGAGACGGAAGTTGAAAAATCATCTATTCATGCATCTATAAATGAAGCAATTCATCTATATAACATAGGTATTGAAAAGAGAATAAGCAATTCTATTACAGAAGAAATCTTAGAATGTACTCATAGTGGTATAATTGCCATTGATAAAAATCACTCACCACTTTTTATAAATAATCAAGCAAAAAGGTTGCTATTTAACCAAGTTGATAAATTTATAAAGGATTATTTATCTTCTGATGATATTTTAGATTCACTTAAAAATGGACATTCTCTATGTAACAATATAATTAATTTTAAAGGTTTATCTCTTACATTTGATTAAAAAATAGTCAGCATATAGGGAAACTTATATGTAGAGATAGGATAGAACCTATCCAATACTACTTGAATTGCTAAAAACCCCTAAAGCTAATCAAACTAAAACATAAGGATGAAATAAACCTAAGTGT
>NZ_JADGMN010000045.1:0-5948 GCF_020662285.1 Clostridioides sp. ES-S-0108-01
AAGGGTAAGACCCCAGAAAGACTATCTGGTTGATAGGTCGAAGGTGTAAGTGCAGCAATGTATTTAGCTTATCGATACTAATAGGTCGAGGACTTGACCAATATTTATTTGATGTTCATTAATTAAGGTATATATGTAGTTTTTAGAGTGTTAACTCTAAAGAAACTAGTATTACTAGGTTCTAAAAACTTACTAAAACTTAATAGAAATATTAAGCATAAAGATTATGTGGTTACAATAGCAGAGAGGATACACCTGTTCCCATTCCGAACACAGAAGTTAAGCTCTCTAGCGCTGATGGTACTTGGTGGGAAACTACCTGGGAGAGTAGGACGTAGCCACGTAATTTTTTTTGTTATTATAAATTTAGAATTTAACTTATGTAGTTTAGTTTAATATTTTAATGGATAAAATAAAAGACTTATAGATTTAAAAATCAGTAAGTCTTTTATTTTTTATTTAGTACTTTAATTAAGTTATTGAATATATCTTATATACTTACTTGATATGTTAACTATTATTAATACATTATATCCAAGCACTATTTAATCTAAATTCTTATTATGCCATTATTTTATATACAAATTCTTTTAATTTATCTAATCCAGATAAGAAAGTATTTTCACTGCAAGCATAAGATATACGAATATATTTATCCATACCAAATGCTATACCAGGAACAACTGCAACATTATATTCTTCTAAAAACTGATTACAGAATTCTATAGAAAAACTATCTTTATATTCAAATTTCTCAGATACTTTAGAAAGGTCTATAAATGCATAGAATGCACCATTTGGATTTACGTATCCTACATTCTCTATAGAGTCTAGTTTTGATTTAATTAAATCTCTTCTAGATTTATAGGTTTTAACCATATTGTCTATGTCAGTTGAGCAATCTTTTAAGGCTCCATATGCTATGTATTGTGCTGTCAAACTTGGGTGAGATATGAGATGTCCTTGTATAGAACTCATTGCTTTAGCAATCGTTTTATTAGATGCAGTATATCCTAATCTTAATCCAGTCATTGCAGCTGACTTAGAAAAACCATTTATAGTTATTGTTATATCTTTAGCTTCTTTGCTTAAGGATGCAATTGATGTAAACTCTTTATCATAGCATATTTTTTCATATATTTCATCTGCTAAAATATATATTTTATTTTGTATACATACATCTGCTATTTCTATTAATTCATCTTTTGTATAAACACTACCAGTAGGATTTGAAGGGTTGTTTATTACAAGAAGTTTTGTTTTATCTGTTATAGATTTTTCAAGCTCTTCTTTTGTTAACTTGAATCCATTTTCTTTTTTCGTATCAATGAAAACTGGAACAGCATTAACCAACTTAACCATTTCAGGATAACTAACCCAATAAGGTTTTGGTAATAATACTTCATCTCCTTCATCTGTTAAAGCTAGTAAAGTATTTGTTATTGAGTTTTTTGCTCCACTTGATACAACTATTTCGTCTATTGAGTAGTTACAATTATTTTCTTCAATAAGTTTTTTACATATTTCCTCTCTAAGTATTTTTAATCCTGGAACTAAATCATATTTAGTGCAATCTTTATTTAAAGAATCAATACCGTAAGATTTTGCGTTATTAGGTACATTAAAATCAGGTTCTCCTATACTAAGATTTATTACTTTAATTCCGTTATTTTCCATTTCTTTAACTTTAGAACTAATACCTATTGTGTAGGATGGTGTTATAAAGTTTAGTCTTTTTGATAACATAAAATGCCTCCTTTTAAATTATTATTTATATTATACGACAATTTCAAAGAATTTACATAAGGAAATTTGTAGATATATACATTAATATATATAAAAATATATGGTTTTTGCCTAAAATTAGTGTAAAAAAAAGAGAAAAAGTTTTTGACTCTTAGAGTTGTTAGAAACGCTACTGTTCAAAATATCCACATAGTATTTGCAATGATTTGCGTAAGTTTGACTATTATGTACAAATTTGGTAATCTTAATATAGCAATTATTAAGATAATCCCTTTAACTTAGTTGAAGGGGATTTTTTTAGACTTAATATACTACATATAGTGGTATGTAGATTAACAAAATACAATATATAGTAATAGGAGGTTTTTTTAATTGGTTGAATTCGTAAAAAAAAGAGATGGAAGAGTAATCCCATTTAATGAAGATAGAATAACAAGAGCTATATTTTTAGCAGCGACGAATGTTGCAGAAAGGGAAGGAATAGTACCTGATTATAAATTATCTGAGCAATTAACTCAAGAAGTAATAAAATTTTTAAATCATAAATACTCAGAATCAGTTCCAAGTGTTGAAGATATTCAAGATTCTGTAGTTAAGGTTCTTATAGAAACTGGCCATGCAAAAACTAGCGAAGAATATATAATATACAGAACTGAAAGAAGTAGAATAAGAAATTCAAAAACAAGATTGATGAAGGCAATAGAGGAAATTACTTTTGAGGATGCAGAAGATGCTGATATAAAAAGAGAAAATGCAAATATTAATGGCAATACAGCCATGGGAACTATGTTACAATATGGAAGTACTGTATCTAAAGAATTTTGTAAGACTCATATATTAAAACCAGAACATTCTTTTGCTCATGATAATGGAGATATACACATACATGATATGGACTTTTTAAATATGGGAACATTAACTTGCTGTCAAATAGATGTTAAAAAACTATTTAATGGTGGATTTTCAACAGGACATGGTTTTTTAAGAGAACCACAAGACATAATAAGTTATGGAGCATTAGCTGCAATTGCTATACAGAGCAATCAAAATGATCAACATGGAGGTCAAAGTATACCATTCTTCGATTATGGATTGGCTGAAGGTGTATATAAGACATTTAAGAAATTCTACATAGGAAATTTAGCTAAAGCGTTGAAGTTATTTAAAGGAATTGAAAATAATGATGCAATAAAGAACATAGTATATAATACAGAAAAAGAAACAAATCAAAAGGTTGGTCTTAAGAGAGATGAATTGTATCTAAACTTAGAAAAAGAGAAATTAATAGAGACTTTTGATATAGATGAGGAATTTGTAAATAACATACAAAACTTTGCATTTGAAGAATCGTATAGAGAAACTGATAAAAAAACATATCAATCTATGGAAGCATTTATACACAATCTAAACACAATGCATTCTAGAGCAGGTGCACAAGTACCATTCTCAAGTGTAAACTTCGGAACAGATACTTCTGAAGAAGGAAGAATGGTGACTAAGAATCTTCTATTATCTCAAGAAAGAGGTTTAGGTAATGGAGAGACACCAATTTTTCCAATTTTAATATTTAAGGTCAAAGAAGGTATAAATTTAAATCCTGAAGATCCTAATTATGATTTATTTAAATTATCATGCAGAGTATCAGCTAAAAGACTATTCCCTAATTTTAGTTTTTTAGATGCGCCTTTTAATGCAAAATATTATAAAAAAGGTGAACCAGATACAGAAGCTACATATATGGGTTGTAGAACAAGAGTACTTAGTAATGTGTGTGGTTCAGAAACAGTTAGTGGTAGAGGAAATATATCTTTCACTACAGTAAACTTACCAAGATTGGGTATAAAACATGGTATTGTAAATAGTGAAAAAGCTAATTTAGATGATTTTTTTGAAGAATTAGATGAGAAGATAAACTTAATTATAGAACAATTATTAGAGCGTCTTGAGGTTCAAGGAAATAAAAAGATGAAGAACTTCCCATTCTTGATGGGGCAAAGCGTATGGAAAGGTTCTGATGATTTAGGACCAGAAGATACATTAAAAGAAGTAATAAAACAAGGAACATTGACAATTGGATTTATAGGTTTAGCAGAGTGCCTTATTGCTCTTATAGGTAAACATCATGGAGAAAGTAAAGAAGCTCAAGAGTTAGGATTAAAAATAGTGTCACATATGAGAGATAAAATGGATGAAGCAACAGACAAATACAAATTAAATTTTTCTTTAATGGGTACTCCAGCAGAAGGTCTTTCAGGTAGATTTACCAAAATAGATAAAAAAGTCTATGGAGAAATCAAAGGTATTACAGATAAAGAATATTATACTAATTCATTCCATGTACCAGTTTATTATAATATAAGTGCATATGATAAAATTGAGGTAGAAGCTCCATACCATGAATTGACTAATGCAGGTCATATAACATATGTAGAGCTAGATGGAGATCCATCTGACAATCTAGAAGCTTTTGAAACTGTTATAAAAGCTATGAAGGATTTGGGTATAGGATATGGCAGTATAAATCATCCTGTAGATAGAGATCCAATATGTGGCTTTTCAGGTGTAATAACAAGTAATATATGTCCTGTATGTGGAAGAAATGAAGATGAAAGTGATATCAAATTTGAAAGAATAAGAAGAATAACAGGATACTTAGTTGGTACAGTTGATCGATTTAATAATGCCAAAAAAGCAGAAGTAAGAGATAGAGTAAAACATAGATAGTTTTATTTGGGGGAATAAGTTATGAAAATAAGAATGTCATCTACTATAAGTTATGACAGTATAGTTGATGGACCAGGATTAAGAATGGTAATATGGACTCAAGGATGTATTCATAACTGTAAAGAATGCCATAATCCTCAAACACATGATTTATGTGGGGGATTTTATATGGATACAGAAGAAATTATAAATAAGGTAAAGTCATTGAAATTACAAAGGGGCATTACCTTATCAGGAGGAGAACCATTTTTACAGCCAGAACCATTAGAAGAAATAGCAAGAGAAGCTAAAAGAAATGGATTGGATGTATGGTCATATACTGGGTTTACATTTGAACAACTGTTAGATAAAAAAAATAGCACATATTTTAAAAGTTTAAATTTACTAAAACAAATTGATGTTTTAGTAGATGGCAAATTTATGGCTGAAAAAAAAGATATAAGTTTAAAATTTAGAGGTTCATCAAATCAAAGGATAATTGATGTTCAAAAAAGTTTGAAATATAAAAAAGTATTTTTAGTTGGACAATATATGAAGGATGATTTATCTATAGCAGAATAAGCAGATAAGTAGATGGGAGTAAATATAAGGATATATTTACTTTCGTCTATTTTTATGCGATATTTCAAATTTTTATAATATAAAATATAACAATTAAACTAAAATACTTATTGTATATTTGAACTTAAGTCTTTTATATTTTAGGTTGTTTTATATGGTTTCTAAAGGATATATCAGATATTATCTAATTGATTCTTTGCTAGGGAACAAATATCCAATTGACTTAGAAAAATTTTTAATTATTATAATATAAATATTTGGATAAATATATAAAATACTGATAAGTAATTTAGAAAGTTTATTAATCTATGATTATAGATGTTGATATTAAGTAGTCTAAAAAATATAAAAGATTTAAAATAGGTGTTTTAACTAAATACATAAGTGTTAATTTAACATATAAACAAATTCTATAATACAAATTAGATAAATAAGTCATAATTATGTAATATCTATCTTTGTAAAAAAATATTAAACTTTGTAATTTGTGGATAAATATGTTTATAATGTGGATAATATTTAATGTAATAAGTTAAAACAATATGAACCAGCTGTTTATAATGTGGATAATATTATAAATGTATAGATAAGTGGAACATTTAAAAATAAAAAATATTAAAAAAGTTGTTGACTCTAAAAGAAAAAGTTGGTATAGTAATACTTGTCCTCAAGAAAAGGATAAACACATAAAGCATAAAGAACTTTGAAAATTAAACAGTAGGTTAATTTATAAACAAGAAACAAACCATAAAGCCAGATATTTTGATAATAATAGTATCTGAGCCTGATGAACTTTTATTTGAGAGTTTGATCCTGGCTCAGGATGAACGCTGGCGGCGTGCCTAACACATGCAAGTTGAGCGATTTACTTAGGTAAAGAGCGGCGGACGGGTGAGTAACGCGTGGGTAACCTACCC
>NZ_JADGMN010000046.1:0-5025 GCF_020662285.1 Clostridioides sp. ES-S-0108-01
ATAAGTTTTTTTAATATTTCGTTTTTGTTAAACATAAAAAGTGTGCACCTTCCTTTTATATAGTGATATTTAATATTTTAATTATCACCATTTTTTAGAAGAATACACACTTTATTTTAAAGACCCTTATTATACCATTATAAGTACACTATATCGCAACCTAATTATTGTACTTAATTAACATATTTGTTCTATATGATTTATTGTTCTCATCATTGTGTTTACATATTATTATTTTTTATTTAAAATTAATTTGATTATATCAGGTTTAGTTAAATTATGAACTCCCTTGGAAAATAATATTCCGCCTATTATTAAAAACATATAAGAATAGTTTTTAAATATTTGATTTTCAATTATTTCTCCAAAGCCTTTATCAGCTAAGTATCCTACTTTCAATGATAATGCTAAGTCATTATTAAAAAATAATATTATAAAACCTAATACTATTAATATTAAATTAACTTTTAAATACATATTTTTATCTTCCATTTTTAATCATTTCCTTCTGTAATTATTTAAATTTATATTTACTCTTGATATAGATTACTTAAAGAGTTAATTTTAAAATTTAAGACATTAGGCTTTAATTCTGTAACTTGTAACAATTCATTATATAATTTAAATGGATTTTCATCATACATGTTTAAAAATATTTTGATGTCTTTGTTTTTATGTATATAGAATAAAGTACTAGTATTATTTTTAAATTCTACTAAGCTTACTCCAACGTGTTCGAGTACTTTTTTTTCTTCAATATCAAAATCTTTTTCTGAGATAAAATGAACTTTGATTAAATTTATCCCAGCATCAAATTCATTAGGATTATCTTTATAAACATCAATTAAGTATGGATAATCTTTTAGTTCTGCCTTTCTTTTGCAATCTTCGATTACATAAAAGCCTAATGATTCATTTAAACAATCCTCTGTTTGCATAAGCTTGAAAATTTCGAAGTCTTTCATTCTAAATTCTCCAACTAAATATATATTTGGTTTTTCCATTAACTATATCTCCTTTTATAATATTAATAATACAGCTAACCATGAAGCATATTCTGTAAGTGCAAATAAAGTTACTCCAACAATTGAAACAAATATACTTATTGCGATAATTAAATCATTACGAATTTTTAATTTTAATCCTTGTGAATTCATTTTGCGCTTAGCTTGTTTAGCTTTTGCTTCTTCATCTCTAGCTTTCTTAACATCTTTATGATTTCTTACTTTGTTTTGAATATCTTTAGGAACACCTTTGTTATTCATAGTATTTCCTTTTCCATGAGTTGAAGTTCCATCAAGTGCTTCTTTAGCTTCTACTCCTCCTTTTTTAACGTGTGTATGGTATTTAGTTGCATCACTTCCATGAGGTCTATGTACTGTCATTTTCCAACCTTTTCCTAAGTCTGTCCACTGGTTAAATCCAAATGTTTGCATTTCTCCTGTAGCATTTATTTCATCAGGAGATACATTAAACCTGCTAAGAATTTCTTCTAATTTATCTATTTTTTCTTTAGAAACTGTTCCTAAGCTTCTTTCTTTATAAACTTCTTCAAGTACTTCATTTAACTCTTTCTTATTTTGTTCAAAAGAATATGTACTTGCATAAGTCGGCATTGTGTAACTTAATATCAATAATAGCGATAGTATTGATATTATTGCTTTCGATTTTAATTTTTTCATAATAAATATCCTCCAATTTATTTTATTTAAAGATATAACAAATATAAAAATTATTTTTAGACATATATATCTACAATTCTTTAAATTCTATATAATTTTATTTATAAAGAATATATGTTGTGAGGGAGATTAACTTATGTTGTTATATTTAACTATTATAAATTCAGAAGAAGAAAGGAATAAATTTGAAGATATATATATTAAATACAAGAAACTAATGTTTTATGTTGCTAATCAAATTTTGAAAGATGAAGCATTATCAGAAGATGCTGTTCACAATGCATTTCTAAAAATAATTGATAATCTCGATAAAATAAATGATGTAAACAGTCCAAAAACTAAAGGATTCGTTGTTATTATAGTAAAGAGAATTTCAATAAATATATATAATAAGAGAAAGAGAGAGGAAATAAATGATATTAATGATGAGAGTTATAAATTTAATTCTTTAGATTTATCGATTGAAAAATTAGGCAATTACAGCCACTTAGGAGATGCTTTAAAGAAACTATCTGAAACAGATTTGCAAGTAATCCTATTAAAGTATAGCCATGGTTTTTCTACTAAAGAGATTTCTAAGATATTGAATATAAAAGAGGTTAATTTGTATAAGAAAAATAAAAGAGCATTAGAAAAATTAAAAAAAATTTTAATTGAAATGGAGGCGTTGTCAAATGAATAAAGATAAATTAGATATAGAAAAATTATTATATGAACAGCTTCCAAAAATAGAAGAAAAAATGTTGTATGAATTACCTTGTGATGAAGATATTGACCATGACTTTTCTATAGAATTTGAAAGCAAAATGGATAAACTTATAAAAGAAAATGAAAAAAAAGTAAAAAAGAACTATTATAAAAATTTTAAAAGAATTGCTATTATTTTTATAATAATTTTATCAAGTATAGTCACTATAACTACTATAAAAACAGAAGCTTTTCCTGAAAGCTTAATGAGAATAATGAAGAAGGTATACAAAGAATTTACAGATTATAATTTTATAAACCCTCATAAATCAAATGTATCATTCAAATATATAGAACCTAAGTATATTTCTACTGGATATAAAGAAGTTGAAAGAATTGAAGAAGAAAATTATCTATCAATATCATACAAAGATAAATCAAATAATTACATAATTTATCAAATGATGCCATACTCTAGAGATGTTGTAGTATTAGACACAGAGGATGCGTTTGTTGAAAATATAAAATTTAATAATCATTATGCACAGTATGTTGAAAAAGAAAATACTCAGCAATTATTATGGCATGATAAAAATAATATCTATATGTTATCTAAAGAATTACCTACAAAAAAAATAACTGGAAAAGATAAATCAGAGTTTATTAAAGTTGCAGAAAATATTGAGTAAAAATTTGTCTAAAAAAACGCCCTTTGTTTGTTATGTTGAATATATAAAATTTTACAAGGAGGTTTTTTAATGAAAATAAAAAACGTAATATCAATATTTGTATGTGTGTTAATTATGATGATTTCAGTAAATGTTGTTAGTTTTGCTGACGAATTTAATTCATCTGATATTATTTTTATGGAAGATGTGCAAGAAGAGGTAATACCTTTTTCAGTGAATATATTAAATGGAAGATGCAATATATCATTCTCTAATGGAAAGATTAATATAAGTGCTTCTGTTGTTGGAAAATCTGGAGTAACTAAGACATCTGTTATAACAAAATTACAAGAATTAAAATCTGGGCGTTGGGTAGATTTAAAGACATCTGCAAAGAAAACTGGAGGCAAAACTTGTTCTGTTACAAATTCATACTCTGCTACAAAGGGTCATACATATAGAGGTGTTGCAATCATTACAGCCGGAAATGAATCTAAAACACTAATAAGTACATCTCAAAAATATTAAAAATTTAAGAATTTTTTTGTGGTTTAAAAATGTTACTATTAGATTTTTATGCCCCCATAAATTTATTAGGCTTTGCTTAGTTTTATTTATGTTTTGGGGCATAAACTTCTTATTGTTTTTGGCAATTCAAAAATAAAATCATTTAAACTTTTCCTTTTGACTCTTAGCAATTATGTCATCTAATGCATCAGTAGTATACTTAGTAAATGTTTCATTGAAATTATGAAATTTAGTTTTCTGTCTAGAAATCTCACTAATTTTTTTATTAGTTTTATTTTGTTTAGTATCTAAAGAAACTGTATTCTCTTTTTTAGAAAAATACCTCCTATCATCAAAATCTTTTACAATAAAAGTTATTGAATCTACTTTTCTACCATTCTTATTTTCTATAAATTCAATGTCAAAATAATTTGTTGAATTGAGTTCTTCTACTGCTGGAACAATAACTTGTCTTTTAAAGTCAGCATACAATAGATATTTATTTTATAGTAATAACAATTCTTTTAATGTCTCCAAGTATATGTAATTGTACTTTTTGTCATTGTCCATAATCTAAGTAAATCATAAAAACGTTGAGCATATTAATTCCTTAAACTAAAAAATATTTGTAGGTTTATTGGAGTATAACCTACTTGAATATAGTTTTCTATTAAATCAAGTAATTCATTAGATATCCTTACAGTAAAAGTTCTTTCATCTTCATTATTTAAACGCCAAATTCCATAATGGAAGGAGGTGGAACAGTATGGTGATAAATTTTTTATTGAGTATACTAGCTGGTGTTATATCAGTTTTCATGTATGATAAAATAAAAAACCACTCAGACTTAATCATGCTATTTATCTTTTTCAATTATTATTTTACCATCTGTACATGTCAATATTACACTTCGATTGTCTTTAGTTATACCCAACTCTTTCATCATACCAGCTGGTATAGATAGTTTCTACCCAACCAAACCTTTACCACTTGTGCCACCACTCTTGTTAATGCTTATATTACGCTTTACTTGTTCCATTTTCCCACCTCCTTAAAACTTAGCTTGATATACTAAAAATGCTATAGCCCCAATAAGACAAACAATAGATAATCCTAACTTCAATAGTTCAATTAGCAATTGTTTATATTTCATTTGATTTAAACATATTATCTAAAATATAATTTACATACAAACAACTCTATAAAACCAGAACGTTTGTACGTATTACTATAGCTATTTTTATACGCAGACGAAAAATTTTTTTTTATAGAAATAGATGTCTTTTTTTGTAATACTTCATATCAATTAATAATTATTTTCACAGAATTTAGTGACCTTTTCAAAAAACGACAATTCTGCATCTAAAATCTATTACAAACTAGCAATTCCAATACTTACAAGACTTTTTTCGTGTCAATAGAAAAGGACATAGAAAAGTAAGTATTTTATGCTATTTTTATATGAAATATAGTAATCTCAA
>NZ_JADGMN010000047.1:0-3961 GCF_020662285.1 Clostridioides sp. ES-S-0108-01
AAGATAAGATTTCCCACCGCAAGGGTAAGACCCCAGAAAGACTATCTGGTTGATAGGTCGAAGGTGTAAGTGCAGCAATGTATTTAGCTTATCGATACTAATAGGTCGAGGACTTGACCAATATTTACTTGATGTTCACTCACTAAGATATATGTGTAGTTTTTAGAGTGTTAATTTTATATATTTAAACTTGTCAAAGATTATAGATTTTTAATAGTTTTATAAACTAAAAAATCAAATGAAAAAAGTACTGATACAATAAGACAAAGATATTGTTATAATACGTATCTTAGAAAAAGTTAAATTAAAATTTAGACAATAATCTGGTTATAATAGCAGAGAGGATACACCTGTTCCCATTCCGAACACAGAAGTTAAGCTCTCTAGCGCTGATGGTACTTGGTGGGAAACTGCCTGGGAGAGTAGGACATAGCCAGGTGATATGCAAAGTAGCGGAACTGGCAGACGAACAGGACTTAAAATCCTGCAGGACTTACCTCTCGTACCGGTTCGGTTCCGGTCTGCGGCATTTGAGATGCTTCAAACCCTAATAAATATTGGGTTTGAAGCATTTTTCATTTTGTATAGGATTGCAACACCCTCTTCTGGTAAATGTTCCATCTGTATACTGTAATATGGATTTCCTTTCAGGAAATCTTCCCGTTTCCTGTCCAAGATTGGAATAGTTTCATCAAATGCTTTGGCTTGATATTCACAATCTACATGGTAGCTATCTCTGAATCAGATATAAAGCGATTCCAGATACTCATATCTTCCTCAATGGTCTTACCAGATACAATTTTTGTCATTTCTATATGCGGTGCCATTTCTGATGAAGAAAGTGTAGCATTTTCAATATAAACAAGCAAGCTCTTAATAGAAGCCAGTAATTGTTTCTGTGGTTCGGTTAATTCTAAATGATGGCTTTTGGACATAGAACATTGTAGCTTGTCTGCGGAGATAAGATTTTCAACCCTCATTTCGAAATGTGTTTGCCATGTTCTTAAAAATGTTCTTTTGAAATTCTTTTTTGTTCTATGTACTGTTTTATATCAATTTTCTTTTCTCTATAAATATTTTTTCAATTCCTGATGTTTTTCAAAAGTTTCCAAGGCTAAGCGTTGTTTTTTATTTAAACGTGCGTGTGAAATTTCCTCTAAAATTCCATTTTCGCGGTTTGTCATTTTATCCCACTGCATTTTAATACTGGCTGCTACATTCTTTATGAGCCAGTCTCGGTTTTTCTGTAAATATTCATCAAGGGAGTTTGGCTTCATACACAACTTTACATTCTGAACATCTTGTAGATGTGTGGTGGCTTACAGGGGACAATGTATCTATGCAGAAAATGTCAGTCATGCTAGAAGCTACTGCGGAATCGGGACGATTGCTAGAATATGTATTTTACAGAAATACAGACACGGAATATCTTCTTGATAAAGTAGATGATGTATATATTGGTTTGATGAACGAATACGCTGTTCTGATACCGAGATTCTATATTCTTGTAAATACAAGCTGTAACGAAATGCATATACTTCCGCTGTTTTTTCGTAAAGATTCTAAACGATTTTATCAGTGCCCTACGGAATTGCTGAACCAAGAACATAACAGCATTTTTACCAGAGGCTTTGAAATTATTGATATGGTACTGGAAACTTCCCAGATTTATTACTACGTAATAGATACGGAAACTTATGAGCCGAAAATCACACTACTTATCTACTCAGCAAACAAAAAATACTATGAAGAAAAGCCAGATTACCTCAAAGTACCAATAGACGAATTTATCAGAGAAATCGAAAAGGAATCATTGTATCTCCTTTACCTCACTAGGTGTTGGGAAAGTCTGACACAATTTGGGTTATCATACTATATGAGGTCTGAAAAATTCTATTACAAAAGTTACTGCCATAATGGCGATTGGCAAATATTGGGATAAATCATTCACTTTAGAATCTTGGTTATAATTTGACTTTACAATTTTTAGTTTTACAATTAATCTAAAGCACAAATAACCAATTATTGTTCCAAGAACATTTGTGAGCAAATCATTAACATCGCTGGCTCTATATAATGTGAATAGTTGAATAATTTCAATAAACAAAGATAAACCTGTTCCAAGTAAAATTGCGTTTTGAGCACGTTCATATATTCTGTTTATCATGGGGCACAAAAGTCCTAAAGGGATAAAAAGAAAAATGTTTAGTAAGAAACTCAAACTAAATCCATCACTGAATGGAATTAGTTTGATGTTTGGATTAAAGAAAGGTTCTCCTAATTGTGATAATCGGCTAAATTCACTAATTGTAGGAATACAACAATTTTTGTAAATATAAGGCATAAATAGTAGTACATGACCAATGATAAGATTGATGTTCGACATTTAGGAGTACTATTGTTCCTTTTAAATATCATTATTAAAAAAATTCCTATTAATATAGCTCCCAAAATAAAAACAGGGTCGATTTGTAATAAATCTTTAATCGAATCCCAAAACCCAAGTTGAATATTGACACTTGTTTTTGTATTTTGTACAATGTCCATATAAATTTGTACCACAATCTCAGATAGATTATTTGATAGTAATTATATCAAAATAAAATATATAAGTCTATAAAGCGTTTCTTAAAAATAAATGAAATTCTTACAATTATAATTAAGTTGATAAAGTAGAAAAAAGTGTGAGATGTGTAGATTTCTTTAATGAAAAAAATTGTACAACTAATAGCAGAGGTAGCACAATCTTCCTTTCTATGTGGTTTGTGAGTGTCCGCAGAACTCTGGTAGTCCAAGCTGTAAACGATGAGTACTAGGTGTCGGGGGTTACCCCCTTTGGTGTTGCAGCTAACGCATTAAGTAATTCGCCTGGGAAGTACGCTCACAAGGGTGAAACTCAAAGGAATTGACGGGGACCCGTACAAGTAGCGGAGTATGTGGTTTAATTCGAAGCAACGCGAAGAACCTTACCTAAGCCTGATATCCCAATGACATCTCCTTAATCGGAGAGTTCCCTTCGGGGACATTAGTGACAGGTGGTGCATGGTGGTCGTTAGCTAGTGTCGTGAGATATTGGGTTAAGTCCTGCAACGAGCGCAACCCTTGTCTTTAGTTGCCATCATTAAGTTGGGCACTCTAGAGAAACTGCCAGGGATAACTTGGAGGAAGGTGCGGCTGAATCACCTCCTTTCTAAGAAGAATTGCCTACTGTTTAATTTTGAAAGTTTTTGATAAACTTTATATATGGAGGTGTAGCTCTGTTGGGAGGGCACTTGCCTTGCAAGCAAGGGGTCAAGAGTTCAACTCTCCTCATCTTCACCATTTAAGAGTATATTACCTAAATCTTTGATTTATATATGTAGTTTTTAGAGTGCTAACTTTATATGTTTAAACTTATCAAAAAGTATAGATTTTTAATAGTTTTATAAACTAAAAAATCTAATGAAAAAAGTGTTGACACAATAAGATAAAGATGTTATTATAATACTTGTCTTAGAAAAAAGTTAAATTAAAATTTAGATAATAATCTGGTTATAATAGCAGAGAGGATACACCTGTTCCCATTTCGAACACAGAAGTTAAGCTCTCTAGCGCTGATGGTACTTGGTGGGAAACTGCCTGGGAGAGTAGGACATAGCCAGGTAATGTGCCGAAGTGGCGGAACTGGCAGACGCACAGGACTTAAAATCCTGCGGGACTTACCTCTCGTACCGGTTCGATTCCGGTCTTCGGCACCACAAATTATTGTGGGCCATTAGCTCAGTTGGTTAGAGCGCCCGGCTCATAACCGGTAGGTCTGGGGTTCGAGTCCCTGATGGCCCACCACAATAATTTAAAGAACTTTGAAAATTAAACAGTAGGTTAATTTATAAACAAGAAACAAACCATAAAGCCAGATATTTTGATAACAATAGTATCTGAGCCTGATAAACTTTTATTTGAGAGTTTGATCCTGGCTCAG
>NZ_JADGMN010000048.1:0-3954 GCF_020662285.1 Clostridioides sp. ES-S-0108-01
CGATAGAGATATAAATGCAAGTATAAATATATTAAAAGAAGGATTAAGACTAATAACAGTTCAAAATAGATAACTTATGTAAGAACCGTAGGAACTACGGGGATAGCCTGTGGAGAATTGGTAAGACGTATTTTAGTATGCAAAATTCTATGAAGCAGGAACCCTGTGACTTTAGTCATGGGAGGTTCAGAAAAGAAAGGATGAAATATATTGAAGATTCTGTAAAAATTGGTGGTGTTATGGTAACAATTGAAGTGCCGATTGTTTAATAAATAATATCCATTTTGTAAATACCTAAATTTTATGATTATAAGTATTTATAAAATGGATAATTTTTTTAAAATTTATATATTAGTTAAATCTGATAAAAAGTTTTCAAACATAACTCCATCATTTCTATCAGTATAAAATTGAGATGTGTAATTTATAGTTTTATATATAAAATCTGTTGCAGTATTAACAGCTACTCCCAAATCATGTTTATTTACTAACATACCACAAAGTATAGATGTGAATATATCTCCTGTTCCACTATAAGAACAATTATTGTATTTAACTGATGTAAAGAATACATGGTCACTATCTCTATCATAAGCTAAATTTAGTATATTATCGTCTTCTAATATACCAGTAATAACGACTTTGCTAGGTCCTAATTCAGATACGGATTTTGCAATATATATAAGCTCATCTCTATTATAATCGCTTTTAGTATAGTCATTTCCAGTTAAGAAACAAGCTTCCGTTAAATTAGGCGTAGTTAAATCTGAATGTTTAACTAATTCTTTGATTTCTTGTCTCATTTCTTCTGTGAATATTGGATACATGACTCCATTATCACCCATCACAGGGTCAACTACGATAAAAGCATTTGGATAATCTTTTATAAAATTAGCCACTATTTCGATTTGATGTTTTGAACCTAAAAAACCACTATATATACTATCAAAGTTGACTTTTAAATTTTTCCAAACATTTGAATATTTTACCATTTCATCAGTAAAGTCTAAAAAAGTAAATTCAGGATAACCAGTTTGACTTGAAAGTATGGCTGTTGGAAATGGACAACATTGAACCTTTAATGCTGAAAGTATAGGTATAGCAACCGATAATGAACATTTTCCTATTCCAGATAAGTCATTAATTGCTGCGACTTTTTTTTGCATAAAAAACCCTCCATTAGTATGTATTAATTATAATGATACCAAAATATTTATATACATATATATTACTATAAAAAAAAGAAAAAAGTAGATTATAAAATAAAAAATTGTAAAAAAAACAGTGTATCGATACAATTAATTTTTAATATTGGACATAATAAAATAGAGAATTATTAAATATAAAAATTATTGTATGTGGCAGAATATTCTTTTCTTTTGTAAGGTGTACTATTTGGGAGGTGTAGCTTTGAAAATACTGAAAAATAAGAGTAAGTACATCAAAGGTATAATGGCATTTGTATTTTTGTCTTTAGCTACTACAGCAGGTGTATTTTTAATCAATGATTTAAGTATGAAAAATATGGAAGAAAAAGTCATGGAATCTGCAAATGTTGAAGGTGATGATGTAAAAGACCAATATAAGCTATTGCTTGAAAACTTATTTGATTACAGAAATAAGGCAATATTAGAGAAAAATGAAAACATTTTAAAAGGTCTTTATGAGACGGATAAAAAATTTGGTCTTTGGGCTTATGAAAATGAAGTAAAAAAGATGAAGTATTTAGAAAACTGGTCTAGTAAACAAGGTGTAAAATTTAAGGACATAAAGACAAGAGTTAAGATTAAAAAAATAAAGGAAAAAGAAAAAGACCTTTATGGTATAATCTGTTCAGTATCGACTGAATATAGGTATTCATATGAAAATCAAAAGGACAAAGAAAATGTCTTTAGAATAGGTACATATCATTATCTAAATGTAAAAATTATAGATAATCAATATGTCATAACTAAAGAGTGGTATACAGACCCTTTTGCAGACTCTTTAAATTTAGAGAACATAAAATCTGATGATATAAGAAATTATATTGGTCAACAAAATGGTGTAGAGTTACAGCTTACAGGTGAACAAAAGAAGGCTATAGATTATGCACATAAATACTGTGGAGCAGCAGCTGATGAAGAACATGACATGAAATTTAATCCAAACTATAGGGATTATAATCCAGATGGTGGAGATTGTGCAAACTTTGCATCACAGATAATGTTTGAAAGTGGAAGATTCAAAAAGAACTCAATTTGGAATTATAGTCAAAGAGCAGGTACAAAAGCATGGGTAAATGCACAAGCTTTTAAAAATTATGCACTATATAGTGGAAGAGGCTCATTAATTGCTAAAGGTTCTTATGAGGAAGTGTACAAAGAAGCTTATAATCTACGTCCAGGAGATTTTGTTGGTTATGAGAAAAAAGGTAGAATAACACATGTTTCGACAGTAACAGGATTAGACTCAAGAGGATATCCTTTGGTAACTTGCCATAATACTGACAGAATGTTGGTTCCATGGGATTTAGGATGGAGTGATAAATCCATAAGATTTCATATAATAAAAATAAATTATTGAAAAATTATAAATAAAAATAAAGTATAAAAGATAATAATCATTTGAAATTATAAAGTAAAAAAATTGATTATTAATGTATAAAAATAATAATAATTGACAAACATAGCTATATATGATAGAGTAGTAATAAGGTTACAGAAAAGAGTAGCTAAATAATTGTGTTTTTTTAGGAGGATTTATTAATGAAAACTGGTGTAGTTAAATGGTTTAACAACGAAAAAGGATTTGGATTCATATCTGTAGAAGGTGAAGGAGATGTTTTCGTACATTTCTCAGCTATAACTGGAGATGGATACAAAACATTAGAAGAAGGACAAAGTGTTGAATTTGAAGTAGTAGATGGAGCTAAAGGTCCTCAAGCTGCTAACGTAGTTAGATTATAATTAAAAATTCATATATATTAGTGTTCTAGTAATATGAGATATAAGCCGCTAATCGTTTAGCGGTTTTTTCAGTTTTTGTAGATAAAATTAATTGCAAAATAAATTAAAATTATTAAAATAAAATCATTAATAATAAGATAAATATGTTAAAATTAATAGTGTAGAGTAAAATTATTATGGCTAGGTTTAAGTCAATTAATTTTTAGTTGATTTTTCTAAAAAGAGAGTAAGTGATACTGATAGACCATATAAAAATATTAATAAAGCGTAATAAGAATAAAATAACTAAAAGAAAAACGCTTGTTACAGCGTATAGTATTAAGAATACTTAGAAAATAAGAAAGGAGAAAGTTACTGCAAAAAAGTAACATTATAAATATTGGATGATATTTATAAGTTTTCAGTAACGGTGGGTAGTGTAATGAACATATTATTCTTTCTAACACCAAAAAGTGAAGTAGCATATATATATGAAGACTACACTATAAGGCAAGCTCTAGAAAAAATGGAATATCACAAATACTCTGCAATTCCAATAATAAGTAAGGATGGTAAATATGTTGGGACTATAACAGAAGGTGATTTTTTATGGACATTAAAAAACGATTTAAATCTGGACTTAAAAGGATTAGAAGATGTTCCAGTGACAGACATAAATAGAAAAATGGATAATTCTCCTGTTTCCATCAATGCAGATATTGAAGATTTAGTTATAAAATCTTTAAATCAAAATTTTATTCCTGTCATAGATGACCAAGATACATTTATTGGGATAATAAAAAGAAGAGATGTCATAGGATACTGCTATGAGATAATACGTGGATATAAAAATTTAGCTAATGATAATTAAAAAATTTCTTTAAAATTTTCAAATTTTTAGAGAATGTATATAGATTTGTGTAAATATATATTTTTGCTATTAAATATTACTGGAAACTTTCAATTCTAGTAATATTTTTTTATTATCAGGAAATACTAATAATGGTATTTTATACACATTTATTGT
>NZ_JADGMN010000049.1:0-3653 GCF_020662285.1 Clostridioides sp. ES-S-0108-01
TGTGTTTTTTCTACATTTTCCTATTTTTTCCTCACTGGTAAAATATGCTAATTTAGATATAATAAAAAGCTTCAATAGTAATCAAACTATCAAAGCTTATATTTATCTAATATCTATTTTCTAATTTATTTTGAAACATTTTAACACTCCTAATAGAATCTTTAGATGCTTTCAAAATGTCTACTAAAACTCTTATCTCATATTCGTTACAGTCTTTTAAAACTTCACTTAATTCTTTTTCAAAAATAACTTTAGAGTCTAAGATTACATCACACAACAGTTCATCTATTGATACTCCTAGCACATTAGCGATTGCGATTAGAGTTTGTAGACTGACAGTAGATTTACCTGTTTCGATATTTGACATGTGTGAAGGCGTTATGTTTATCAGTTCTGACACCGTGTCTTGTGTGAGTCTTTTCTTTATCCTAGCAATTTTGATTCTCTGACCAATCGCTCTAAAATCAAGTTCCATATGCGTTTTCCCTTCTCTTGTTAGTATTCACACATATTGTAACCTGTTTAAAATTATATTATAATAAATTAATACAAGTATTATTTATAATATTACATTATAATGTAATACTTAAAGTATACATTTCAATAGTTCAAGAAAGTGAGAATATAATGTATGAAAAAGATACCAGAAGCTGAACTTAAGGTTATGAAATTTATTTGGAACAAAAACGATACAGTCACATCTAAAGAAGTCATCAAAGCAATGCAAATTAAATGTAATTGGAAACCAACAACAGTACTAACATTTTTATCAAGACTGGTTAATAAACGCTTCTTAGCATCTGAAAGAATAAGTAAAATTACACACTATACAATACTTATAACAAAAAAAGATTACCTAAAATTTGAAACAAGACAGTTTTTAAGTGACATACATTCTAGTTCATTAGAATGCCTTCTAAATTCTTTAAAAGATTGCAATATTACACATAAAAAAAGCACACCAGTATAAATAATATAACTTATACAAGTGTACTTTTTTTATATGTTACTCACTTAATTATCTTTTAAACTTATGTAAACACTTATGTTGATAGTTTTCAAATTGTTACATAACTCTTGTAAATATATCTTTTTACAACTTATACCTATTCTAAATCGTTTAATTATGTGATTATAAACCACTATTTATATAAGCTTTATAAAAGAATTAACCCTATAAACACCAAGAGGATTAAAACACCTATAAACATTTGTACTTTTTTATTGTTCCTATAATTTATCCATGTCATAACACTTAGCAGAGTTATAAATAATAAATTTATAATTACTATTGATATTTCAATTACACCTAATAATTTCAAAATTACTAATATCATTGAAATTACTGAAATTACCAAGGCTAAGTTAGGTAAAAAGTTTCTTTTCATATAATCCCCCCTAATACAAAGCAACATTTTTTTAGTACTATTCGTACTTAAGATTAACTGTTAGATTAATCCTTCCAAAAGAACCTCTTTTTCCGTTTCATCAACTGTATTTAATAGCTTATTTATTCTAGCTTCAACTAAATGTTCTATACTTAAATCACTATCCATTAATCCTAATTCTTTTTTGATGTCCTCTATTTCTATATGTTTCTTAATAGTATAAACTCTTATTACTTTTTTATCTGTCACAGGACTTAGTAAGATGTTTTTATAGTATTTATAGGGCAGTCCTGTGACACCCCTATGTTGTTTATACTCAATAACAAAAATCGAGTGTAATATCAGTCTTATTTTCTTAATAGTCAATTTCTCTTTAGTGGCTAGAAACGTCTGCAAATCAATGCTTAGAGCTTCTAGGTGTTCTTTTGTATAACTTGTGCCAACTCCAAACATTGAATTAATATAGTTATAAGTGTAAGTCCCAATATTATCATCATTTATCAAAGAATTTGCATGTTTTTCTTTAATTTTTCGATAAATTGTTGTGTTTATCTGTTCAAAAAAAATACATATTCTGAATTGTAAAATTATGTAATTAAAATATTCACTTTATCATGTCAAATTTTACAGAGTTTTATTAATAAAAAAATAGGCAGCTTAAAAAAGTCACCTATTTAAGGTGACTTAATTTTTATATGTAAATTAATAATTATGATGTACTTATAAGTTAGCAACATCTGCGAATGTTTTCCATGTACCTAATCCAACGACACCATCAGCTTGTAACCCATATTTACTTTGGAAACTTTTAACTTTTTTATATGTATCATTGCCAAATATACTATCTATTCCTGTATAGAATCCAACTTTTTTTAATAGTAGTTGGACTAAATGTACTGGATTTCCAGAAGTTACATGTCCATAACCCACATATGTAGTAACATATACATTGTATGTTTTATCACCACTAACATGGAAATATGTTTCATAATAAGAAATAGTAAAGTCTGAATATGTGCTTATAGAATCATCTATTGTATAATTTTGCTTGTATTTATCCATTTCATCCATTGGAATAAAAATTTCTGAATCTGCACTAGGTATTATACCAATTTCTTTACAATTTTTATCATATTCATCTTTTAATATTTGTGGTGCATCTTTGTATTTAAACGTATAACCATCAATAGAAAATGAAAAGATGGGTTCTTTTGTTGCCTTATTACTAGATGTATCTTTATCTGTTGAATCTGCAAGTACAAATGAACTACTTAATAGCATAAAACATAGTGAAACTATCAATATTTTCCTAAACTTTTTTAACATAAAACCCTCCAAATATTTTGTATTAATCATCTACATGAACATTGAACTGATACTTAGGTTTTGAATTATTTTTATTTTGAATAGGAACTTGTTTTTGTAATGGATAACTTATGATGTTAGATGAAATAAAATTAAATCTTAAATATGTCATTGTAGATAGCAAACATAATATTAATGCAATTAAGAAGCCTTTTTTAGTTTTTCTGCAAACTATATTATCTAATCTCTTTTCTAAATTTGTTTTATAAAATTCTGTTATTAGCATTTCATTGTCTGTGTTTCTTAGTTTGGAAGAAGCAATAAGCGTTAGACCATATAAACGATGTTCTTCTAGTGATTTGTTATATATTACTTTTTCATCACAATATAGTTCACAATCTTCACTTACTTTTTTGCTCATTAAATATACAAAAGGATTAAACCAATACAAACATCTTAGAAAAGCCATTGTGAATTTAATAAGGTTATCTTTATTTTTAACATGTGTCAGTTCATATTTTAAAACCCAATAAAATTCAATCATATTATAATTGTCTGTAAGTAGTACATAAGGTTTAAATAAACCAACAACACAAGGACTAGATATATCATAAGAAAATCTTAATGTAATTTTTTGTTTGATATTTAGCTCAGTCTTCAAATGTTCAAATATAGAATTTATTTCAATATTATCAATTTCTTCTGATAAATCAATTAAAATATTTTTTTCTTTAAAATAATTTATAAATGTACGACCTACCAAAATAATTGCTACGAATAACCATATAAGTGATAAAGAAAATAAAGTAGTATTATTAGTTGGCAATAGATTATTATAATTATAAATTTTATCAATAAAATCCTTATCCTCAACAAAAACTGAATAAGTAAACATAAAAAATAACATTTTAAAAATGACAATTAACCAAATATAATAATTAAATTTTTTATTAAGAGATT
>NZ_JADGMN010000050.1:0-3558 GCF_020662285.1 Clostridioides sp. ES-S-0108-01
TTGCCTATTATTGTTTTTAGATGTTTTTGTTCTTCTTCTGTTATTCCCAATAAATCCATCAATGTACTATTCTTAAATTTATATTTCTTGCCCTTGTAAGCCGTTTCTGCACTCTTCGTATGGTTTTATTACCTCATACTCACTTAGTGGCTTTACAAACTGTTTCTTTAGCTCTAAGATATGTTCTAAATCTTGTACCTCATCCTCCGTAAAGCAACAAGTAAAATGTTACTTCTCTGCACTTTCTTAACTCTCGTAAGTGTCATTTCTAGTAATTAAACTAATCCTTCTACCTGTTCCATCTTACTCTAATAAGGAACAGGACTTCGTCCCCCTTAATACAAAGCGACGTTTTTTAACGCACCTATTTTTTTAACGTTGTTCTTACCTTAGATTCACTTATATTTAATTGTTTTGCTATACTTCTATTACTTAACCCTTTTTCTTTAAGTTTTAATAGCTCATTTTTTAAATCTAAAAGCTCCTGTTGTTTTTTTGTTAATCCATTTTCATTTCTTCGAGCTAACTTTTTGGCTTCTTTTTCTCTTTCATTAGCTTCTTTTTTACCTATTATTGTTTTTAGATGTTTTTGTTCTTCTTCTGTTATTCCTAATAAATCTATTAAAGTACTATTCTTAAATTTATATTTCTTGCTCTTGTAAGCCGTTTCTGCACTCTTTGTATGTTTTACTACCTCATTATCCTTTAATGGCTTTACAAACTGCTTATTTAGCTCTAAGGTACATTCTAAAGCTTGTACTTCATCTTCCATGAAGCAACAAGTAAAATATCTATATAAAAACAAGGTTACTTCTCTACATCCTTCCATATCATAACTTCTAAGTTCACATATTTTTATCAAGTCATTAAGTCTTGCATGGTATAAGCTATATTCATTAAATAAACTAATAACCTTTTTGGGTCTACCTTTACTTTTCTGTTTCTTTTCCTTTAGCTCTGGTAAATAATTTTCTTGTATCTCTTTCAAAGTATAGGTATATCCATCATAATCAATTATTTTAACTTCTGTTTGTGTCTTGGAATTAATTGTTCCTGTTGCTCGTAACACACGTGTAGGGTCTAAGGCTTTCGCATCTGCTCCAAATTCTTTTAATTGGTTATATATATATCTTTGTATTGCATACCAAAGTGGTAAGGCTTTACTCGGTACTGGTTCAAGCTTCAATACATAATATAGTCCTCTTCCACTATCAACTAACATAGTTGGGTTTGGTATTATTCCATTTAAATCTTTTTCTATAAAAAATCTTACTGCCTCTTTCGTATATTTTGTATTGTAACAATCTATATCTATAAATATCGCATTTAATTCTTTTATATTTTCAATTCTTCTCTGTGGTTTATAAAAGGTATTATGGCTTATATAAACATTTACTTTGTTATCTATAAGCTCATTATATTTATTTTCTAGTGCCATTGTGTAAACTTTTGCTCTTTTTTACTTGCTAATGTTATGTATCCTTTTGACTTACTATGTATTACTTCTAAATTATTTATATCATTCAATAATATATCCTTTGCATTAGAACAATTCATCTTATCCCCCGTATCTTTTAGGAGTCAATTAAGTTTTAACAAGCTATGTATTTACATTCTTTTGTAAATCTCGTATAATTAATATATTAAAAGGATATATTTATCCTATGTGTTTACATGTTAATTAAACTTTAATAGTTTTAATTGACTCTATTGTTTTATTGTTGAAAGAATGAGTGGTTGCGGTCAAACAAATACTCATTCTTTTTCTATTTTTTGTTAATTAGTATTATATCATTAATAAAATTATAATTCATTGTTTAGAATTATTTTTCTGACGGTTTTAATATATATTTTTAATTTCTTTTCAAACACAGTTTTTTATTTAAGTCTATAAATTCAACTAGGTCTAGCCTATCTAAAACACCCATTCTATACTCATATTCTTTTTCAATTATACAATTACCATATATTTTTCTTCAAAATCAATTAACATTTTTTTATGTTCTTTTTCTTCCAATACTTCTAATAATCTGTTCATGATTCTTTCGGATTCTTTTTTGTCATTTAAATATATTTCGTTATTTTCCAATAGTTTATCTTTTAAATTTACTCCGTATATATCAAATCCAGCCCTTAATAAATCATCTTTTATTACTTTCAACTCTCCTTTTTATCTACATTTAAACCTTTTGCACCCTATTATTTGTTTTGTAATCTTATATTTTTAGTTAAGTTTCGTTAGTTTTTTAATATATTTTCTATTTTTGATCACTCCCAGTATTTTACACTTATACTTATAATATTAACTATGTACGATAATAGTTGTCAATAGTCAAATTGCATACAATACATATCTTGTGTAATATGTATTTATATAACTAATGATTATAAGGGGGTTAATATGTATATACAATTAAATGAATTATTAATGTCTAGAGGTAAAAGTAAATACTGGTTATCAAAGCAAACGGGAATGACGCCTCAAAATATTGGGCGATTAGCTTCAAATCAAACCACATCTATTAAATTCGATTCTTTGGAAAAAATTTGTATGGCTCTTAAGTGTTCGCCTAATGAATTGTTAGGTTGGGACAAATAAAAATATTAATTCTAAAGGGTTTATTTATAACTACTAGAATGCTACTTTAGTAGTTATTTTGGAGGTCTAAACATGGATAGATATACATTTGATAATTTACATATCAATGAGCAAATACAATATATTAATAATAAGCTCCTAGAGGGCAATACACTAACTAATACATGTAAAGATATCGGTATTGGTCGTACAACTATAAGAAATAGATTTAAACAACATGGATATGAGTTTAATCAAGCTAAGAAGCTATACATATCTATCGTTGAAGTTGTTGAATTAGAAAGTAGTTCAAAAGTAGTTATGCAAGAAAGTAGTAACAAAGTAGTTGGGGCTGATACTAATAATATTAATAACTTGAGGGACATTTTATATAATTTTAATGAGATGAATACTAAGCTAAATGAAGTATATAGTTGGTATGAATCACAAAGTAGTAATAAAGTAGTTGGGGCTAATAAACTAAATATAGACGACTTCAAAGGCAATATAGTTACTAGAAGCTATAAGGTTTATGAGGATATACAAAAGGAGTTTGTGATTTTCTGTGAAGCTAATAAGAAGTACAGAGTACAAGACATTATTAGCCAAGCTCTTAAAGATTTTATGGATAAATATAAATAATTTACTTACCTTCTAACGCTTTGAAAACTTTTCCATGAAAATCTTATTTTTTGGCTTTCTGCGAAAAATATGTACTCTTTCCAATTCTCTATCTTTATTTGTTTTATTAATCAGATAGGGGGGGATTATATATTGAAGTATAGCAATATGAAGTTTTAGTAGAGAAAACATAGAAGAATATTGTTTTTCATGTCACCATAATTTCATTAGACTTTGCCTAACCACACAAATAGTTTTGGGACAAAAACTCATTAATGCTCTTTTTTTAAAAATAACTTTATAAAACAAATAAATAAGGGCTTATAAAAAGAAATGAAGCCTTTATATAAAAAGAAAGT
>NZ_JADGMN010000051.1:0-2800 GCF_020662285.1 Clostridioides sp. ES-S-0108-01
CCTTCAGCAGAAGATGAATCTACTTCTATAAGTTCATTATTTACAGTATCAACTTTGAATAATTCTAAGTCCTCTGTGTTCTTCCATTTTTCATATAATACATTTTCTGATACAGTAGCATAGTGAACTGTCATTTGTAGGCTTTGATGTCCTAAAATTTGTTGTATAACACTTATACCCATACCTTGCTCTACATATTCCTTTGCTCTTGTATGCCTTAGAGAATGAAGTCTAAAGTGATACAACTCCCCATTAGTACCTTTAATATCTTTTTGAACTATTAACCTTTTAATAGTTTTCAGTAAAGTTGCTTTCGCTAACGGTTTTCCTTTTAATTTACCTTCATAAGCATTAAATAAATACTTCTTAGGATTATTTTCTTCTGTGCTTAATTCTTTTGTCTTATCAATAGCCTTTATAACCATTTCAGCAACCTTATCTCTTATAGGAATTTTAAGTTGTGCTATACCTGTTTTAGTTATTTCGCCACAAAGATAATAATTATATTTTTGTTCTTTGTTATTCCATATTTGCTCTAAGCAATTATCATATCTAAGATTTAATATATCAGTTCCACGCCAACCAGTTTCACGAAGTAAAATGTAAATAGGTATAAACTGTGGTCTATCTAAAGCCATAATATTATTATCTAATTGTTTTAATATAGGTTCTGGAATGAACTTTGCTTTTTTAACTTCATCTTTATTTAATTCCCTTTTAGGAATATCATCTTGGAATATTAAAAATGATACTTCTTTTTTAGGTGCAGTATCATATTGAGCCATTTGTATATATTCTAAAAACGTTCTTGCATAAGATATAAACTTACTTTTATAAGTAGCATTTTTATCTTTATAACCATTATTAACCCAATATAAATAGTTTTCTATATCTTTTCTTGATAGATTTTCTATGAATCCATCTGTATATCCATTTGAATAAAACGTATTAAAAAAGTAGTTTAAATGACTTATTATTTGGTGGCAATGATTCCAACTTTTCTTAGTAATTATAGTTTTAAAATACCTTTTTATAGTATCTCTATAATACATAGGGACGCTTTCAAAGTTAATATGACCGCCCGCTCCATGAACCCCAGTCGCTGGAACTTTAGCCCCCACAATATTTTTTGAATACCATATATCTTTCTCAGTTTCTTCTCTATCATCATAGAAATCTTTAATAAAATCTATTAATATATTAGTAAATGAAAAATATGTTGTTTCAGTAGATTTAAATTTAATACCATTGTTTATTAAAAATAGTTTCCATCTACTATATATTCTTTCCTTGTCTTCTCTCAATAAAGTATCTTCTTTAAAGAATTTTGTAAAATAGTTTAAAGGATTTCTAAGCCTTGCAATAACTTTATTTGTAAATAGACCTTCTTTAAAATGATATAAGAAAAAGAACTTTATCTCATTTTTTAAATTAATACTTTTAATACCTGAAAAATCAATGTGTTTATAAGTGGCATTTCCAACCTTTACAACATTATTAAAAAATATTTCAATTTCAAAATCCCACTTATCATTTTCTAACCAATATCCATTATCTTGACTAAGATATTCAATTACTTCACCATACTTACTTTGTTTATCACTTTTTATCTCTTGCAAATTTCTCACTTTATTTATCCCCCTCATTATAAATATCTAACTCTAAATTTGGTCGAGTTCTATTGAACTCTTCGGTTATTTCTTCATCAGAAGGGTGTATATAAGTGTTTAAAGTAGTATAAATATTTTTGTGTCCTGCTCTTATTCTTAATAGTTCAGGTTGCCATCCTGCCATTCTTAATAACGTTAATGAACTGTGTCTAAACATATGTGGGGTAACATATATATTTGTCTTTTTCTTTAATGTTCTAAATAAATTATCTGCATCAGTATAATTCATAGGTTTATACTTATTACTGCCACTAAGTTTTATAAATATATGGTTAGTTTCAACTTCTTCTGTGTGATATTCTGCTAAATATTCCATAAACATATCTGCTAAATTTTGAGATATATCTATTCTTCGAGGACTTGATACTGTCTTAATTTCGGCATTGTTTTCAAGTTCCCCTCGGTCTTGTAAATCTATAACCATGTCACTTATGTCAAAGTCCTCAATCCATAAAGATAAGGCTTCGCCTATTCTCATACCTGTTTCGTATAACAATGTTAATAGAAACTTATCTCTAAGGGTATTACAGGCTTTTATAAGTGTTCCTATTTCTTCTTTGGATAATATCTTTGGTTTAGATTTAGGAACTTTCAGTTTTAATATGTTACTTGTTACTTTCTTTTGTTCATGTGCTATTCCATATAAAAAACCTTTAAAATTTCTACTTGGCGTACCCACAAACTTCTTTAGCCTATCAGAAATATTACTACTGTATTCTTCATGTCTTAGAATATAATCATAAAATGTTAACACAGTATTAACTATAATATTTACTGTTCTTGGACTTCTTGCTGTTTCTACTTGATGTGCAGGAATTACCTTTAGGCTCTTATATGGATTTTGTAACCAATTAACAAATAAAGCTAAATCATCAATAGTTACCTTTTGAAAATCTAATTCTCTTTGCTCTAAATACTCAAAGTACAGTTTAAGATGTTGGCAATACATCCTTAAAGTATTTCTTGCAAAGTTGGTATTATCTTTAAACCTAATAAACTTTAGTATAGGCTCTATTGGTAATCCATCATCATCTGATACAAAGTATCTTTCCTTCCCATTTTCTGTTTTTACTTTTACTACTTCCATAGTTCTATATACACTCCTATAATTCTACTTTATTCTATACTTA
>NZ_JADGMN010000052.1:0-2768 GCF_020662285.1 Clostridioides sp. ES-S-0108-01
GGTGCGTCCAGTTCTTGCATATAAAAGCCTTTAGTTGAGGAACAAAAGCAAGTGGATTAATATAATTAATTCAAACTAATAAAACGAATTGAAAGGTGAAAATCCTTTCTATCACAACTATCAATAGTGATATTGCTGATACCCCGTTATGCACCCAATAGATAGCACATGAAGGTGTATAGAGCACGGTAAGGACAGAGCCTGATGTTACACACTTGACATACGTAACTATATGGAGTGGGCATCCTTAAAAACTTTGGTATGGTTAGACAACGAATCCTTGTGTGAAGTGTCGTAATTGTTGCCCCACAGCAGAAAGTGGGATTTTAGGGTTTATACAAACATTCGTGAGTTGGTTGTATATGATAACTTATAAAGTTAGAACTTATAATGATTATGGTAGTCAGTTATAATGTAGCCCTCGGCATAGAGAGGAAACCTAAGCCGAAGTAAAATAAGGGATAGTTTTATTGGAACTGGAGATACCTTCTAATTGGAGATTTGCTATATCTATGAAAATTAGAAGGAGTCAGAGGTGTCATAGTAGTGTTGATAAGTAGCCGATAGTCACTATTTACAGTAATGTAAGAAGGATGGATAAAACTACTTGGAGCGAAGGACACCAGTCGGAATAGTAAGTAGCCTATTTAATAACATATCATCATGAACCCTTCAAATGAAGGTGGGAATTTAATAGTAAAAACAATCGGAGGTGATAACCTTGCAGATGTGTTTAAAAAGTTATGTTATTGAAAATGAAAAACAATTAGTTAATGTTTTAGACAAAATTTATGAAAATTCAAAAAAAAAAATACTGAATTTTATGATTTAGTTGAAGTAATGAAGAATGAACAAACAATAATTATTGCAATACACAATATTAAATCTAATAAAGGTAGTTTTACTGCTGGAATAGATAAAGTTAATATCGATAAATATTTGCAAATGGATATAACGAAGTTAATAAATCTAATAAGAAAGTGTATCGACAACTATAAACCAAATGCAGTTAGAGGGGTGTATATACCTAAAAAGAATGGGAAATTAAGACCCCTTGGTATCCCAATAATGCTGGATAGGATTATACAAGAGATAACGAGAATTGTTATAGAGCCAATAGTGGAAGCAAAGTTCTTTAATCATAGTTATGGTTTTAGACCATATAGAAGCACAGAACACGCAATAGCACGAATTGTAAGTTTAGTTAATACAACTAAATGTTATGTTGCAATAGAAGGTGACATTAAAAGTTTCTTTGACAATGTTAACCACAACATATTAATTAAAATGATGTGGGGGCTTGGAATAAGAGATAAAAGAGTGCTAAATATGATTAAGAAAATGTTAAAAGCAGGAATAATGGAAGATTTAAAATATAATAAATCTGACATTGGAACCCCACAAGGTGGAATAATATCACCGTTATTAGCAAATATATACCTAAACGCATTCGATAAGTATGTGTCAACACAATATGAAGAACATCCCTTTTTAGATGATTATATAAACAAAGCAAAATCATCAGTAAGAAAAGTTGCATTAGATAATGCAAGGAAGAAATTGAAAAAGGAGCATGTACAAAAGTATTTAATAAGATATGCAGATGATTGGATAATATTAACTGAAAGTAAAGATGAAGCAAATAAACTACTTTATCAATGTAAGAAATTCTTCAAACATAGATTATCATTAGAATTATCTGACGATAAAACTATGATTACAGATTTAAGAGAAGAAAATGCTAAATTTCTTGGATTTGAACTATTTGTAGAGAAAAAGAGATTAACAAATAATCTCGTATGTAAGGTTATACCTAATAGAGAAATGGTTAAGACTAAAACCAGAGAAATATTAGATAAGGTCGAGGCTATAAGATATCAAGAAACACCATTAAAGACAGTTGTACTTGTAGAAAAAATAAATAGTATGATTATTGGAATTGCAAATTATTATAAAATAAGTATTGCAAAATCGATATTACAAAATATAGATAATAAAATATATTATACTGCATATAAAACGGTACGAAGCTTATACGGAAGTGGAAAAGATAGACTTATAGATATAGACAAAGTTAATAATCTTACTAATAGACATATGGGATATAAACAAAAAACATTCTTCTTTGATTATAAAGATTTAAAAATAGGATTAACTAAAGCATCAATAACACCAATTATTTATGCAAGAAAGTTTAATCCTAAAATGACACCATACACAGAAGAAGGTAGAGAATTGAAAAGTATTACCTCTAAAAAACAAAGAGGAAAACATAGACCAACACTATATAATCCATATGAATTATTTACAATAGTAGGAAATCAAGAAAGAAAAGGAAACATTTATAATTTTGAATATGTAATGAACAGAGAATATGCTTATAACAGAGATAAGGGAATGTGTATGGCATGTAAGCAATCTGTATATAATGGAATAGTTAAATGTCATCACAAAAGACGAAAACTTCCTTTAAATCAGATAAATAAAGTTCCAAACTTAATAACCCTATGCGATGAATGTCATAAGTTAGTTCATTCTAATACAGAAACTAAAAATAAAAAGATTTTTGAATTAAGAAAAATAATTTTCGAAGAAGATAATTTAATTAAAATAGGTGAAACTTTGAATTAAGGGTAACTTTAATTTAAAAGAAAAAATCATTAGATGGAAAACTATTTCGATGGAAAGCGGTATGCGGTGAAAGTCGCACGTACCGTTTGGGTCGGGGGAAAAGTTGGAGATAGCATCAAAGATTTACCTATCGACAT